>JAICIM010000738.1 GCA_025928885.1 Ktedonobacteraceae bacterium
GCACTTAAAAGCGAACTGCGCCAGAAGGGGGTTCAGCGCGAGATTGTGGATGAGATCGTTGACGATGAGCAGGATGAGGAGCGAGCAGAGCGGGCGGCACGCAAAAAGGCCGCGTCGCTGCTGCATCAACCCGATCTGGACTACGCGACCTTCTATCGCCGCCTGGGATCTTTTCTGCAACGACGCGGCTTCGGCTACGATGTGACCTCACGCACCGTCAAAAAACTCTGGGAGGAGCGGCGCGAAGAGGCAGCCGACGATCTCGAATAACCTCATCACGCCTTTGGTAACTGTACCATCGGGATATTCGTCGGCGCGGCCTGCGTGACCTTGATCTGCCGCACATCGCCAGGCATGCTATCGCCAACGGAGACCGACACCACCAGCGATTTTGGATCAATACCCGCCTGCTTCTCAATAAAAGCGCGGGCGTCCTTGAGCTTCATACCCCTGACGCGCCCCTGAATATTTTGCAGGTCCGAGTCTGTCAATTGATATTTCGCCACGCCTGCTGCTGGTACAGACAGTGTGATAGCACCTGTTGTCGGATCGGTGCTCTTTGAAGACGCCGAGCCAACCTGTATCGACGTAGGAATTAGCTCGTATTTCGCCCCGGCCTGCTGCGTCAACATCTGACGAACCAACCCCTGAATATCATTATTGCTATAATAGCTCACCGTTGCCTGCTCGGTCAGAGTGGCGGTCACGTTATCTGCTTTACTACCAACCGATGGACTGTATGAAAACGAGTTAGGCACATCAGTAAATATGGGATCGCCAGGAGCGGTGGCGTTCTTTGTATGCAACTGATTGTTCAGATCCTGCTGCAATTGCACCTTGAGATCCTGCTTCAAATCAATACCCGTTCTGTACACATCGCCGTCTGACACAACTTTTGAGCATTTTGAACGAGGCATGAAAATGGAACAAACCAGATCGGTTCCTGTGGCGTTCTCGGTCCTTGACCCCTGTTTGGTCAAAGGAAGTTTGCTCAAGGGAATAGAGGCAGTATTTGCATCAACACCGGTGATATCCGCTCTAGCAGTGATAGTAAACATCTTGCTCACTGCCTTCACCTGCGGCGTCACCGTCACGCGACCAGTGACCGCTGTCTGGAAGGCAAAGAGCGCCGTTGCCGCAATCAACAGCACTACCACCACAATTGAGATGGGGATCAGTGCCAGCAGAGAGCGTTTCGAGCTATGCGGCTGTCGCGCCAGAGCAGGAGCGCGTGTGTAAACGGCATCCTGAGCCAGGTGCTGAGATTGCGCGGTCGCAAATGCCGCTGGATCGATCGACGCGGTGGGGGCATCGTAATCATCATCATGAAATGCGTTGGCGTGCGCGGCCTGCTGCAATACCACCTCAGCCTGCGTGGCGGCGCTATTCGATTCGGACGCTGCATAGTCGCGCAAACGATGCGATGGCACACGGCGCACAGTGGGGGTCTCGCTCTTATCATCCGCTGAAACAGCTTCGGCAGCGACCGGCTGAGCAACCTTTGGCGCGACCAACTGGGCGACGAACTGCTCAGCCATCTGCTTCTGCATGGGAGCGTCAAGCACCTCGCAGGCTTGCTTAAACGCCCGTAAGAGATCATCGGCAGTGGTAAAGCGCTGCTCGACCTGAACTGCTGTGCAGCGACGAACAATCCCCTCCAGTTGCAGCGGCAGGCGCACCTGTTCTCCCTTGTGGGGCAAATGTCCCACCAGCATTTGATAGAGGATCACACCCAGCGAATAGATATCGTTGCTCGGCGCGGCAATGCCATTGAGGCGTTCCGGTGCCATATAGACAACCGTGCCAATCTCGGTGCCAGCTTCAGTTAATGGAGGACTGGCAGCGGCTCCCTGGATTGAGGCAATGCCAAAATCGATCAGGCGTACATAAATCTCATCGCCGCCCTCTTCTTCTCGATCGAGCATGATGTTGCTGGGTTTCAAGTCGCGATGGATTACGCCGCGCCGATGAATATACGCCACGGCCTGCACGAGTGCCGTGAAGACCTGTGAAACTTCGGCAAGCGAGAGAGGGCCATCTTGCAGGCGACGGGCCAGCGTGCCTCCCTCTATATATGGAGTTACCAGGAAAAGACGCCCCTGCTCCTCACCAAACTCCACCAATGGCAGAATATGCTCATGCTTAATATGGGCGCTGACTTCGGCCTCGCGTAAAAACCGCTTGCGTGCGGTGATGTCGTGGACAAGATCGGTGCGAATGATTTTGACCGCGACCTCGCGCCCGAAGGCCGTTCGCTGCCGCGCCAGATAGACCTCACCCATCCCGCCCATATCGATACGCCGGACCAGATCATAATTCCCAAAGCGGCGCAAATTCTGCCCCTCAGAGACGATACCCTGTTGTTCTTTCATAGGACCGCGTTTTCCTTCATGCGCAAATTATACCATTAAACGCTCTGCCATGACGCAGCCATCTTACGCTGGATACATTTTTTGATTATTTTAGGAGAAACATAAGGTCACAATCAGCCAGCATGAGAAAGTATGATATGAATTCATGCTAGAAGCAGTATAGCATCTCACAGTGAAGAAGTGAAGAGATTAACAAATATCCCTACAAGCGGCCTGAATAGCCTCAGCTACTGTCTCTTCATCTACTAAAATAAACGGGGAGGTCTGTAATTTTTCGATCGTGTTGAGGCTGTAGAGGTTCAGGAAACCAATTCCAAAAATTTTCCTTCCGACCCTTGCACATCTCTATTGGATGGTGTATTATATTAGCCGTTCGCACTCTCACGTTTAGAGTGCTAATTTGGTGGCACATCCAGTTAGCCTCTTAAAAA
>JAICIM010000683.1 GCA_025928885.1 Ktedonobacteraceae bacterium
ACATATTTTGCCGCAGCCAGATCGCCATTCGTCACTTTAGTGGCATCGGTGCTAAATTGTTCGGCGACGCCAAAGAAGACGGCCTTGCTCTGGATCAGCGCCAGATCCATCTTCGCCACCTTATCCTGAATATGGGGAATGGTCGAAATGGGTTGATTGAGCGAGTTGGGACGGCGACGGCGGGCGAAGCGGATTGCTTCATCGCGTGCGGCCTGTGCAATGCCAAGATAGACGGCGGTTGTTGGGAAGCCCCAGGCGGTGAGTCGCCCTTGCGCCGCTGGATCTTGCGACATGCGAGCGTTGAGGTGAGCTTCGGGGTCAACATGGATGTTTTCCAGAATCAGATCGTTGCTGCCAGAGCCGCGCATGCCCAGCGAGTTCCAGGTATTTTCGATGCGCAGACCGGGGGTGTCGTTAGTTAGCAGGAAGTTGCCGCGATCGGCGCTTAGCGGCGGTAGTCCCGCGTCTCCAGAGTCGTCCTCGATGGCGCAACTGACGATGATGAAGTGCAGGGCGTAGCTGCCGGTGGTGAAGGTTTTGCGTCCGTTGATGATCCAGGAGCCATCGGGCTGACGGCGTGCGGTCGTCGTGGGGCGTCCGCCGCGACTGGGGCTGCCAGTAGCCGGTTCGCTGGCGGCCAGATTCAACAGCGCTCCCTGTTCAACGACGGCGTGGCAGATCCGTTGTAGCGCTTCGTCGTCGGGGGGCAGCTCTTCGACCAGGCGCATAACGTTAGTAAAGTGCATGCTGACGGCAAGGGCGGTCGAGGCGTCGCCCTGGGCGAGACGGAACTGGGCCAGCACCACATCTAACAGGCTGGCTCCCCAGCCGCCGAGTTCGCGGGGAACGGTGAGCGTGAGGTATCCTGCTCGTCGCAAGTCATCAAAGTTTTCGAGTGGAAATCTCCCCTCCCAATCGCTCTCTGCCGCTCGCTTTGCAAAGACATCGGCCAGTTCACCAGCTATCGTACATAATTTTTTCTGTTGCTCAGTCGCAGGATACGCAAGAAAGCTCATGCAAGGACTCCTTAGTTGTTATTGAATGAGATGAGTTCATCACAGAATCTGCTCTCTCTTCTATTGCCTTACCGCGCTGAGAATTCCCTTGTCCATGCACCAATGACGAATAGCACGTGATCGCGTCTGGTAGACACAGGTATGGCAGCGACAGTGCCAGACGCGATCAGGCAGGCAGCGACAACATAGCATGGCCCTTCAATCCAGGCAGCTTTCAAGCCGTTTGACCGAGATAGACCTGATGATTGGCGGGACTGTTCAGCAGGTCGTTGGCCGTCCCTTGCAAAGCGAGCGTGTCACCTTGCAACACGTAAGCCCGCGTGGCAATAGAGAGTGCGAGTTCAGCGTTCTGTTCTACCATAAAGATTGTCACACCGAGGGCATTCATTTCAACTATCTTGTCAAGCACCTGCTCCACAAATTGAGGCGCGAGGTTCCTGGTTGGCTCCTCGATACAGATCAGGCGGGGCCGACTGATGAGGGCGCGGGCAAAGGTCAACATGTGCAGTTCACCAGCATGGAGCGTGGCCGCTCGCTGATAGCGCCGATCTGCCAGACGCGGGAAGACGGCAAAGACCCGCTGCATATCATCGCGCACAGCGGCTCGTCCACGACGTATATAGGCTCCCAGGCCGAGGTTCTCCTCGATGGTGAGATTGGGATAGATCTCCTGTATATGCGGGACCGCTGATACACCACGCCGCAGGATTTCTTCGGGGGTCAGCAGCGTAACAGATTTACCATCCAGCAGCACCTCACCAGCAAGCGGATGTACCTGACCCAGAATAACCTTGAGCAGCAGGGATTTCCCGGATGTCTTGCCGCCCAGGAGCGTCACAATCTCGCCCCTGTTCGCATGCAGTGAAACGTTGTTCAATGCCCGGGCCGTCTCATCGCGGCTGTTGCTATAAGCACTGATCCCTTGTAGCTCCAGTAACGGAGATACGGTGGTTTCTGGTTTAATGAATAATCTTGTTGCTGCTCTTGTCACAACGATCCCCTCTTTCTTCTTTATACCCCAAACCCATATGAGGTACAGCAGAAAATAATTATTGACAAAATTGACTAACTAAGTCAAGAATTGAATTGCGAAAAGTGCCGTTTAGTAAGGCTGAGAAAATTATAACATAATATAATATATTTGATAACTAATAAGAATGAATATATTTCTGGCCGTTTTCCTATGCGAAGCATACATAGCATTGGTGGTGTTTGTCTGAAAAAAGTGTTAGCTCGCTTCTATGCCTATTGAAAAACCGTTCGGCTTGTGCTACACTCAGTATCTGTACGTTAGTGATGTCATCTCTAGAGAAGCATGACATTGTTCAGCTTACATCCTCAGATCCACAAATACGCTTGCCTTTGCAAAAAAAGAAACTTTTGCCACGTATTGTATTCTAGTAATGCGTCCTGTTTGATTCGACGGTGAATCTTGCGCCCAGCCATAGTGCGACTTCAGTACAACATCCAGAGATAATGGAGATGTTGTCGTTCCGGGGAAGGAGAAGAAGCTATGCCAGGGGACAGGTCTATTTCCTCACTGATTTTCTCCCAATAGGATTTCTCAGTTGGTGGGTAGTGCGGCCCATCTGATGTGTTGTTACTGTGTAGAGGCGCGAGGAGATGCGTCGATCAGCAAAGTGAGAGGTCTCTATTATGGCAAAGTATATCTTGAGTTTGGATCAGGGTACCACCAGTTCACGTGCGATCCTCTTTGACCACGACGGAGCTATTGTCAGCGTCGCCCAGCAGGAATTTCCCCAGATTTACCCGGCTCCGGGGCTGGTTGAGCATGACCCGGAGGCGATCTGGTCAAGCCAGTTGACGGTAGCGCAAGAGGTGCTCAAGCAGGCCGGAGCATCCGCTGCCGATATTGCCGCGCTGGGGATTACCAATCAGCGTGAGACGGCCCTGGTCTGGGATAAGACGACGGGGCGGCCAGTATACAATGCTATTGTCTGGCAGAGCCGCCTGACGGTGCCTATTTGTGATGCATTGACGGCGAAGGGGTTCGATAAGGAGCTTCGGGCGCGGACCGGGCTGGTCACAGATGCATATTTCTCAGGGACCAAAGTCAAGTGGATTCTCGATAACGTGGCGGGGGCGCGTGAAAAGGCCGAGCGGGGAGAGCTGCTCTTTGGCAACGTCGATACCTTCTTGATGTGGCGTCTCTCCAAAGGTCGCGTGCATGTCACCGACTATTCCAACGCCTCGCGTACGCTGCTCTTCAACATTTACAACGGCCAGTGGGATGATGTCATTCTGAACGAGCTAAATATTCCGCGCTCGATGTTGCCGACCGTCATGCCTTCCAGCGCCGTCTATGGGGAGACCGATCCCGAGTTTTTCGGCGGCCCGATCAAGATGGCGGGCGACGCGGGCGATCAGCAGGCGGCAACGTTTGGGCAGGCGTGCTATGAGGTGGGCATGGCGAAGAACACCTATGGCACGGGTTGCTTTATGTTGATGAATACCGGCTCAAAGGGCGTCCCCTCGCAGAATGGCCTGTTGACCACGCTGGGCTGG
>JAICIM010000565.1 GCA_025928885.1 Ktedonobacteraceae bacterium
AGTGGTCGATTGCGTATCGTGGTCAGCCCTATTTCGTAAGCGAATTTGGCGGGTTGTGGTGGAACCCCGAGCGCGAGAAACCTGGCGATCATCAATCGAGCTGGGGATATGGTACAGCTCCCCAATCTGTTGAAGAGTTTTATGAGCGCTTTGATGCTCTCTGCTCCGCCCTGCTCGACGATCCGCAGATGTTTGGCTATTGCTATACGCAGTTAACCGATGTCTATATCGAGCAGAACGGTATCTATCTGTTTGATCGCAGTCCAAAATTTGATCTGGAACGACTGCACAAGATCCAGAGCCGCCCGGCAAAGATCGAGCAGCACTAGCTCATCCACATTGCTCTAGCGCAGAAAAACAGTGGGCATAGGAAACCCAACAATTTAAGGTTTCCTATGCCCACTGTTTTTCTGTTGTGCTTCGGGGTATGATAGAGCGTACAGACAGGAATGGTGATCATTCTTCTGATGAGAAATTGTCTTCCTTGACAAGGCATCGAGGGAGATGGTACGTTGTGGTTAAGTCATCTTACCAATTTAGCGCTAACCTGTGACAGGTAGTATGGGTACATACCAATGACGTTTGAGGCCATATCAAAGACAGCCGTTGCTGAAGATATTGTTGCACAATTGCTCCTCCTCATACGAGAAAAAAAGCTTCGTCCCGGCGATAAATTGCCACCAGAGCGTGAACTTGCTGTAATGATGGGGGTCAGTCGTCCCTCTTTGCGCGAAGCCTTGCGTTCCCTCTCGATCATGCATGTTGTTGAGCTTCGTCATGGATCTGGTACATATGTGACATCGCTGGAGCCAGAAATTCTTGTAGAGCATCTAGATTTTGTGTTTTCACTTGATGATTCCGCCTATTTGCAGCTATTCGAGACGCGCAAAATATTGGAGCCAGGTCTCTGCGCTCTCGCAGCGCAGCGTATTTCTGATGAAGAGCTTGCACAGCTTTCAAGCTGTGTTGTGCATTCCGCTGCTGGTCCACAAGATCCTGAAGCTTATTTTCAGGCCGATATTGAGCTACATACCATCATCACGGTGGCCGCTCATAACCCGGTGCTTCATCGCTTTATGGCGAGCATTCATCATTTAAGCCAGGCCAGTAGGAGGAGAACGGTGGTACTTCCAGGAGTTATGCAGCAGACCTATCAGGACCATCAGGCCATTGTGCAGGCTCTTACAGCCCATGATTCCGCTGCTGCTTATCAAGCGATGCTGACTCATTTAACGCATATTGAACAGCGCCTGCGAGCGGAGCAGATACATGAGCAGCAGACTGATTTGCCATAACGAAGGTAATAATTCATAGTGAGGGCGTCTATTGTTGCGAGAGCATCGCATGCGCCTGAGAAGGAGGAGAAATATTTATGCAACTGCTTACGTTTCAATCTGCTCAAGGGCCAAAGCTGGGGATTAAAACCGAGCAGGGAGTGATTGATGTGGCGGCGGCTCGTGCTGCGCTGGGCGGCCACAATCAGGTTGTCGAGACTATTGATGGTTTGTGTACCATCGGCACGCCGGCGCTAGCTGCTTTGAGTGATCTGGTCACGGCTGCTCAAGGACAGAAGGGTGCAGCTTCCTGGCTGTTACGCGAGGAAGATCTTCAGTTTGGTCCATCAGCGTCGCCACTGGGCAAAATTATTTGTGTTGGTTTGAACTATCGCCGTCACGCTGCCGAAACGGGTATGGCAGTGCCAACCTCGCCTGTCCTGTTTCCCAAGTATAGCAACACCCTGGCGGCCTCTGGCGAAGCTGTGCCGCTGCCGACCAATGCGGTGCAATATGATTATGAAGCGGAACTGGCGGTCGTGATAGGTCAGCAGGCACGCGATGTGAGCGAGGAGAAGGCGCTCGACTATGTGTTGGGATATAGTAACGCCAACGATTTGAGCGCACGTGATTTGCAGTTTCGCACCAATCAGTGGCTGCTTGGCAAAACGCTGGATAAGTTTCTCCCCATCGGTCCCTATCTGGTGACTGCTGATGAGGTGGGCGACCCACAAAACCTTGCGATTCGTTGCTGGTTGAATGGCGAGTTGCGCCAGAACTCGACGACGGGCGATATGGTGTTCCCGGTGGCCTATCTTGTCAGCTATCTTAGCCAGTATATGACGCTCGAACCCGGCGATATTATCGTCACCGGTACGCCCGAAGGCGTGATTCATGGCATGAAAGAGCAGTTCTGGGTCAAGTCCGGCGACGAGATTGTTGTTGAGATCGAAAAGCTGGGGCGTCTCACCAACGTTATGAGCGAGCACGTTTCGCCCAGCTAAGGGGTATCGTAAAGTGAAGAATAGAAAAGGGCCAGGCAACCATCTTCTGAACCCTTTATTGACATTGATGTGTTTTTTTCTGGATCGGAGATGAAAGGATCGTGAGATGACGACGAATCAACAGATGGAGGCGTTGGTCTGGTTGGGACCGCGTGCTATGGAGATGCAGGCGACCTCGATACCTGAACTTGCTCCTGGCGAGGTGTTGCTTGAAGTTGGCGTTGCCGGTATCTGTGGCTCGGAGCTGAGTGGTTATCTGGGCGAGAATAGCTTGCGCAAGCCGCCATTGATTATGGGTCATGAGGCCGCTGGACGAATTCTTCAGGTGGCGGGAAGTAGTGCTCTGGCAGATGGATCGCAGCCTCAGCAGGGGATGCGTGTGACGTTCAATCCGCTGATGGTCTGTGGTCAGTGCGATCGCTGCCGTGCCGGGTACACCAATCTCTGCCGCACGCGTAGCCTCGTAGGGGTTCATCGTCCTGGAGCCTTTGCGCGTTTTGTGGCCGTTCCAGCGGGACAGTGCTGGCCCCTGCCCGATGATCTCTCGTTGGAGACGGGAGCGCTGACGGAGCCGCTGGCCTGCGCGGTGCGAGCCGTCTCTTTATCGCAGGTACGTCCTGGCAATAGCCTGTTTATCCTGGGGATGGGAGCTATTGGCCTCCTTTGTCTAGCCGTGGCGCGTGCGTTAGGCGTTGAGCGCATCTATGTCAGCGATATGGCCCCTTCACGCCTGACCGTGGCGAAGAGTTGGGGGGCGCAAGAAGCCATCGATGCTGGTAAACAGGATGTGCAGGCGGCGCTTCAGGAGCTGTCTCCAGGTGGTGTTGATGCGGCGATCGACGCTGTTGGCACTGCCACCACGCGTCGGCAAGCGCTATTCTCGGTCGTGCCGGGGAGTCGTGCTGTCTTTATTGGTCTGCATGCGGCTGAATCGCCATTGGATCTGAGCTATCTCGTGCGCCAGGAGGTAACTATCACCGGTTCATACTCGTATACCAGCACCGATTTTGCTCATGCGCTCGATCTTTTGAAGCAGGGGTTGGTACGTAGCGGTAGCGATTGGGTTGAGGAGCGCCCTCTGTCGGGTGGTGCCTCCGCCTTCGCCGAACTGGTTGCTGGAACGGCTCAAGCAACGAAAATTATGTTGCGACCTGAATAGATTCAGAAATTACTGCTCAGGTGGTTGTAGTTGCGCGACTTTATCGTGCTGGTTGGCTTGTAGAATGCTCCCAGCGCGATAAAGTCGCGCAACTACAACGTTTAGAATCGTTACACCGTTATTCCGTCAATACTTCGACGATGGAGTTTATGAATGTGCTTGTAAAAATGCAAGCACGTGTTGATTGAATTGTTCCGGCTGTTCCATGCTCACGACATGTGCCGCGTTTGAGAGCATCACCTGTTGGGCATCAGGAATCTGCCTGGCAAGCTCTTGAGCAAGCTCTAACACCCCTGGGAGATCATACTCGCCGGTGATAAGCAGCGTCGGCATATGCAGTTCGCCCATCCTGGTAATAGCCGGGGGCTGCAACTCTAGCCCTTCAGCCTCTTCTGGCTCTGGAATCGTGAATGCACGATACTGCATTTCATATATACGTTGCCGAACTGTTGCTGACACCTGTTCTGGCGTGCGTCGGGGGCCATCAACCCAGGTATGTAAATTCAATTTGGTCGCGGCCTCCAGGTCACCTTTTGCTAGCAATGCTCCTTCCTCTTCCGCAAATTGTTGTACTTCGGGTGCAGGCGTTGTGCCGCCAACGCTTGGTGCAACCAGCGTCAGGGTCTTTACAAGTTCAGGGTATATGAGGGCGAGGTCGATCGCGATCTTGCCGCCAAACGAGTTGCCAATGACGTGTACCTTCTCAATCTTGAGAAAGCGCAACAGATTCGCCGGATCGGCGTAATAAGCAAACGGGCCAGCGGGGATCTGTGATTGTCCGAAGCCACGAATGTCGTAACGAATGACTTGATAGCATTGTGCGAAAACGCTGTATTGCTCGTCCCACATGCGGCTATCCGCGATGCCAGCATGGATGAAGAGAATTGCATCGCCCTGTCCGGCGACTTCATAATAGAGAGGCGCACCTTGCGTGTTCAGGAAGGCGGCCTGATGATGTAATGCTGCCACAACTAGCTCCTTTTAAATGAAAGAGTAGATTTTCTTATCTGTTGAAGCGTTGTCAGATGAGGCGGGCTTTACATCATCGGCGTGGGTGATGCATAGCGCGGCCTCTTTGCATATGTCTGTACCATCGCTATGCACCTCCTTCCAGCTTTAGTTTTGAGGGTATTCACTCATTTGCGAGTATATCATCTCTTATGGGCTGATGCAAGCACCTCAAGGAGCCTCTTTGAGCCAGTGATCCAGAAATGTGTATGCTTCCTGGCGTATATCTTCGGGGAAACT
>JAICIM010000076.1 GCA_025928885.1 Ktedonobacteraceae bacterium
GGCTTGTGATCTCGTTCGAGAGCGCGATAAAGTCGCGCGGCTACGAAGGGTTGGATGCATTGATGATCTCATTTTATCTGACTCACTTTGTAGGCACAATTTCCCAAAAAGTGGGTAGAGGGCTGGATAGATGTATGCTGACACACTATAATGAAAGGAGACATCAAAAAAATACAGATGTAATCAGGCTATCTCACTTGAAACAATGCTCCCTAGCAGGAAAGGCTCAGGCGTATGCCGTGTACACAACACCATTGGCATCTGTCGGCACTCAGTAAAGCCATGAGTAGTATCTGTATCGCACTTGCCCTGTGCCTCTGCAATAGCGCATCCTCAGCCCGGGCCTCTTCAGTTTCCCCATCAGACACGCAGGTTTCGCTTCAGATCAGCATAGGCCTGAATGCACAGGCACGCATGGGATACTGGCTGCCGGTGTGGGTAACGGTCACCAATGCCAGCCAGAAAGATGTCAGTGGCACTGTTTCGCTGAAAATCTACAGTGGCCTGTATCGCCCCACCAATGATATTGCTTCCAGACAGCTCTTCGAGCAACCTGTTGCAATACCACACGGCCAATCACGGCAGGTCACGCTGCATATCCCCTTCAACGTCGGTGCCTTTAATACACATGGCGTTCTGGCCGAACTGCTCGACCGGCAGGGTAAAGTGCTGGCATCGCGCGAACACCGCATCGATACTATCGGCAGCGGTCAGACCTCTGTGGGCGTGCTCTCCGACAATAGCACAACACTGAATTATCTCTCCAATGTGGCGCTCTCCAATCAGGTCTCATCCATCCAGCTTACCCATATGGACGCCCGCACGATGCCTGTCCTCTCCTCGGAACTGGAAAATTTCGATGTCATTGTCCTCGACAATTTCACGACCAGTTCGCTCAATGCTGCTCAACGTGCTGCGCTACAAACCTGGATCAATCAGGGGGGCGCGTTGATCGAGGTTGGCGGTCCCAACTGGCGGCACACGCTGGCTCCCTTGCCATCAGATCTGCTCCCAGTCGATGTCTATACCACTATCGATCTCGCCCCAGGCACGCCTATGCTTTCCGCAGCCACCCTCACCGCCTCCCTGCCCGGTCAACAATCGCCACCCCCGATGCTCAACACACCATTGCAGGTGAGCTTTGCGACGCTAGCTGCGCGGGGTGAGAAGAATCTGGGATCGGCGCTACATGGCAACGTCGTGCTGGCCTCTGGCGTGACGCCACTGATCGTTACAGCAAAGCAGGGCCAGGGCGCGATCTGCTATCTGGCATTCGATCCCGCTACAACACCCTTTCCCACCTGGCCTGGCACCAACGCGCTCTGGCTGCAAATCCTGCTGCGCACGCTCGGCGACCAGCTCCTGATCTCGCCGCTTGCTCCCAAATCTTATAGCGGACCCGGCAACGTGAATATACGCGGCGGCATCCTCTCGATCCTGCAAAATAACGTCTGGACAACGCCCTGGATACTGGTCCTGCTGCTGCTCGCCTACGTTGCTGTGCTTGGTCCCGTCCGCTTGCTGATCGTACACAAGCTGCGACGCCCCTTCTGGAACTGGCGCATTATGCTCAGCAGCATGCTTGTCTTCTCGCTGCTCTCCTACAGCGTCGCCTCCTATCAAAAGGGGTCGTCGCTCACCGATAACAGCATCTCCGTTGTGCAGATCAACCAGAACAACTCGGACGCAGCAATCACAACCTATATGGGCATCTTTGTACCAAACGAGGGCGATTTCCATGTCCGGCTCCCAGCTGGCACGCTGGCTCAGGCGCTTCCTCTGCCGCTGATTTCGTCCAACGCGTATATGATCTCTGGCGACCCATCAACGCCGATCACCTATGAGACCCATGCTACCAATATCGCGCTGCTCGATAGCGGCCCCTGGACCTTCCATCCCATCATAGCGCAACAAGATCGGCAGTTGAACGGTGCAATCAGCACCCATCTCACCATCCATAACAACCGGCTGATTGGCACGGTAAAAAATATGCTGGCACCATTGAGCGATGTCTATATCCTACTACCACATGGCTTCGTCGCGATCGGCACTCTGCCAGCGGGGGAGACGCAAAAGATCGATCTGGCGCTACAAACGCCGCGTGACCCGGATACCGCGCTGGCCGATCAGCTCGCACAAAGCAGCGGTCTCCCAGCCTCGTATTTCCCCTACGAGCGGGGAGATCAACCACAGACCGACTTTCAGCGCCACATGGCCCTCCTGGCTGCGCTGAATGGAAACGGCTCCTCACTTCCTCCCTGCGGTGGTCCCTGTCGTGGCAATGCGATCGTCAATATGAGCAAACAGAACATTACCTCGTTGCGCCCTGGCCTACCTAGCATTCCCTGGAGCAGCACCGACGACCCATTGCTGCTCGATGGTACGCCAGCAACTCTCATTGGCTGGTCCGATCAGCCGCTGGATAACATGCAAACAGCAACGGTCAACGGCACCGTTCCCACCGGCTTTCATGAGAGCTTCGTGCAGATGCCGCTCAACATTGCGCTGGATGTTGCTCCAAAGCTCCCATCCGATCTTATTCAAGGGCAGGTCACTGCCTCAACGGGCTTCAACAACGAAATGGTGCTGCCGGGCGTCTATATGATGGAGCAGGGGAGCATGAACTTTGAGTTTGACCTTTCCGCTCTCGACACGTCCCATATTAAAGGCTTCACGATCAGCGTCCCCAATATCGATGGCAATCAGATAGCGTTTCAGGACTTCAACTCCCTGCGAACCGCGCTCTACAACTGGCAAACCGGCTCCTGGGATCAGGTTTCGCTCGACAACTACTACAACCTTTCCAGCAAGTTCTCTCACCTTCACGAGTACATCAGCCCCTACAGCCAGATATTGCTGCAAGTCATCAACCCCGATACCTCACCATCGCAAAACGGGATATTGTTCAAGCGACCCGCACTTAGCTTTGTGCTATGACTTCTCAAGAGCGCTATACGCAAAAAAACCGGCATGCACAAACAACAAAAGCATCCAGCGCACATGGCAGCATGGATGCTTTTGTGGGAGAAGGACTGATTGGACGGGCAACCACCCTGAAGCATGACCTACATCACTCCAGGATGCTTGCCTTCAAGAGGTGTGGGCGGGTCAATCAACCTGACCATGCCCTTTGGGGCAGAACCACTGTCCTGTCGTTCCCTGGTACATCTCCTCTCCGCAGATCGGACACTTGGGCCTGCTATCCGCCATCGTCAAGATGTTGATGGCGAAGCAAAGCAGCAGGGGCAACATAGGATGATCCTTTCCTTGCTTTGGGATGCAACGACGGGCATCCCGGCGGGCGCTTTGCCCTGGAAGCAGAACATGGTGTTCGAGCCCCCTGGAAAGAGTTCGCCTACGCGAGCTTTCTCCCTAAAAAGGCTGGACATGTTCAAGAGAGAGGAACATCCATACAGGAATGGCCCTCATTTCCTTTCAATCAGTGTATCCTATCATCATCTCGCACATCAGCAAAGCGTATCTGCGCCCGATCGGCATGAGACCAGAAAACTCTGACCGAAGAAACGCTCACACCCATATCGTCAGCAAAGGATACGCTGGGAGTGCAGAGAAAAAGCTTTCACGTGACGTATTATAGATACTACCTGTACAGATAGCAAGAGAGAGCTGGAGAGAGCTGTCTCCAGAATGGCTGAACTTTCTCATTGCCGTTGCTCTTGCTTTAAAAATTCGGAACGCAGAATGCTATAGACGCGGACATTGTGGTAGGTGCCGAAGCGTGGAATAGCTTCGCGTAACGTCCCCTCATACTTGAAACCGGCCTTCTCATCAGCACGCCACCCGCCAATATTCTCCTCTATATCCTGGGTCTGAATACGGTTAAGATTCAACTCCAGAAAGCCGTAGCGGATCAGCAGGGTTGTTGCCTCCGTTCCGTAGCCCTTGCCCTGATGGGAGGGATCAATTTTGATGTAGAACTCGGCACTCTGGTTCAGCATGTTGATGTCTTTTAAACCTGCAATGCCAATGATCTCACGTTCTCCTTTGAGGGCTACCCCTAACGAGATATGCGTGAAGGTATGATAAAATTGACCCAGGCGCTCCCTCATGCGTGTGAAACTGGTGGGATAGACATTGAAGTAGCTGCGCATCTGCTCGTCATTGTTCCAGAGAGCCACTCTCTCACTATCCTGCTCTGGCTCCAGCGGGCGCAGATAGAGGCGAGGCCCGACAACAAACGGGCTTTGCATTGCCTCTTGATCCATAAATCACCTTTCCTTTCCTCATATTCAGACTAGAGCATTGCAAGCATAGTTTCCATCCGCATGCCACGTGATCCTTTAAGGAGTACAAGATCGCCGGGTCGTACCTCATGCATGACGAGATCGGCGGCAGCACGCTTGGCGGCTTCTAATTCCGCACTGTTGTTCACGTCAGCGCTAAAATAGTAGACGTTCTTCTCTGGCATCCCCGCAGCGATAGCGCCCTCAGCGTAGAAACGGGCCTGATCACCGATGGCGATGAGATAGTCCACAAGGCCAGCCAGAGCAGTGCCGGAAGTGGTGTGTTCGGCGCGTGCGTAGATGCCTAGCTGGAAGATATCGCCCAGAATGGCCCAGCGCTTCCCATTAGGAGCCTGACTTGTATTGTGCATAGCGCTGGCATTGGCGATAATCGACTGACGATTGGCGTTAAAGCTATCGTCGATGAGGATACTGTCGTTGGGGCCGGGCTTGATTTCGCAGCGTCCTGGCGTGGGCGTAAGATCTTCCAGGGCTGCGACGATATCATCCAGTGCTATCTCTGCCGCGCAGCCAACCGCTGCCGCAGCGAGGGCGATAGTGACACCGTGTTCACCAGGAAGACGAAGCTGAACAGGTCGCTGTTGATCGTGATAGTGCAGCGTGAAGCTATGCCCGAAGAGGGTATCGCCGCCGATATTGCTGCCACGTACTGTCGCACCTTCACCCATGCCATAGTAGAGAATGCGTGCCTGCGTTTTCGCTGCCATAGCGCGAACACGTTCATCGTCATAATTAAGAATGGCGAAACCGTCAGGGGCGAGAACCTGCACCAGTTCGCTTTTGGCGATGGCGACGCGTTCCTGTGAGCCAAAGTATGCAAGGTGAGCGGCACCGACAGTAGTAATGAGAGACCAGTGGGGGCTGACGATAGAATTGCAGAGCGAGGTTAGCTCGCCGACCGATTGAGCGCCCATCTCCAGCACGGCGTAGCGGTGTTGTGGCTCAAGGCCGAGGAGCGTGATGGGATAGCCAAGCTCGTGGTTATATGATGCGTAGGTTTTAAGGGTAGGTGCTCTACGGCTGAGTACGGCAGCCACCGCATCTTTTGTGCTTGTTTTACCATTGCTTCCGGTAATCCCTATGCGAACGGTGTCTTTCTGACGTTGGATGCGTGCGCGTGCTGTGGCGTGAAGGGCAGTCAGCACGTCGGGAACGATGATCTGTAGGAAGTCGGGAGGCACATCGTTAGCTGGTATGTTGCAAAGAGCAGCCAGGGCGCCTGCACGAGCGGCGGCAGAAATGAAGTTGTGGCCGTCGCTGTTTGCTCCTTTGCGAGCAATAAAGAGGTCGCCGAGCTTGATCAGGCGGCTGTCATGATTGGCAGAGCGGAAGGCCAGAGCGGGATCGGGAGCTGTATTACTCTGAATATGGATCTGATCGGCGTTACTTTGCAGTATGTCGTTGAGAGTGAACATGTATATGTAATATCCTTTCCATCATTCCTGGTTTGATATGTAAATTTGCTTGTTGCGTAGGAGAGAATGTGCATATTGTTTCAGCACTCAAACGGTTGGCGGCTCCTTCCACAAGGGCTTACAGAACAAGGATGATGTGACGACATCATATCCTATCTTGTGGTAGAATTGATGAGCATCTGCGCGGCTGACATTCGAGCGTAAATAGATCGCCCAGCATCCCTGCTCGCGTACCCACTGTTCTGCCGCCTGCATTAAGCGGCATCCTACACCACTGCGGCGTACGGCTGCATCCACCACCAGTTCTCCGATTTGCGCTTCCGGGTCCGTATGGATGAGGAAGCAGCGATAGACATGGACCCACCCGAGCAGATGGACATCTGCTCGTTCTGCCACGAAGAGCGCATGATCACTTTGCAGCAGAAGAGAAGTCAACCGAAGCGAGAGATGCTTTGTAGCAACAGGGTAACCTAGCTGTTCACACAAGCGGGCCAACTGTTCTGCATCACCCTGGGAGGCAAGGCGAATTGTTACTGATCTGTCGTCATTGCTCATCGTTTCATCTACTCTCGGGTTCGTCGTCTTTTCTGTCCAATGCAAACGACACCATCCGGTCGATCATTTCGGCAAATGGCAGCCCTGCGCTCGCCATCATTCGCGGATAACGGCTGTATGAAGTCATACCGGGCAACGTATTCACCTCGTTAAGGATTACCTTTCCATCTTCTTTCAGGAACATATCCACCCGCGCAAGTCCCCTGCATCCCAGGGCGCGATATATAGCCTTTGCTGTCTCCAGAACGCGCACGCGCGACTCTTCCGTAATATCAGCGGGAACGATAAATGTTGCGTTTTCGGAACCGCCTTCAGGATTACTCTCCTGATGGATTCTGAAAAAACCATGCGATAGGCTCACTCGATCCAGGTCGCCTGTAATCAAATCATCCGTATCG
This sequence comes from Ktedonobacteraceae bacterium, assembly GCA_025928885.1. Taxonomy (GTDB): domain Bacteria; phylum Chloroflexota; class Ktedonobacteria; order Ktedonobacterales; family Ktedonobacteraceae; genus JAICIM01. Next base: position 6,634 of record JAICIM010000076.1, read on the forward strand.
TTTCCATCTCCAGATTCTAATAGCGCACACCCTATCTCGCTGCCGACGACAGCCTCTTCAATCAACACCTTCGAGTCATACTCTCTTGCGGTTTCCACCGCACCCAGCAATTCTTCTTTTCGCGATACCTTCGTGACGCCGTAAGATGAACCCGAACGGGCTGGTTTTACAAAGACGGGGTAGGTAAGCCGGTCGGCGTCAATATCCTCGTTCGCCGTGACAATCCAGAAATTCGGCGTGGCAATTCCCACGCTTCTAACGACGGTATAAGTAAGGGATTTGTCCATACACAGAGCAGAACTTTGGATATCGCAGCCTGCATAAGGGATGCCAGCAAGTTCCAACAAACCCTGCATCGCACCATCCTCGCCGAGTTTGCCGTGCAGAACGGGAAACACCACATCCAAACGGATCGTTTTGTATTGCCCCTGTTCCAGAACAAGCAATCCGTGTACGTTTCTGTCCGGTGACAGCATAGCCGGACGGCAATTGTTGTTTTCCCAATTTGCCCCAGGGCCGTCACAAAGCTTCCAGGCACCGCTCTTCGTAATCCCAATATAGAACGGTTCATACTTTTCGATATCGAGCTGTTTTGCGACCTCTTGCGCAGATTTAACGGAGATGGGATGTTCTTCGGAAGAGCCTCCGAATAGAATTGCGACTTTCAACCTATTCATGCTATTTTCTCCTCTCTAAATGACCATTCTGGTACTGGGTGGTACCTCCAGACGTGATGGTCTCCTTTCAAATTTCAGGCAATTGATAATAGTATTTTCAACAGTATCTCTCAGGGCGTGGTCTGTGTAATAGGCGGTGTGCGGAGTAATAAGCACATTCGGTAATTTTTGTAACCGCAACAATAGTTGGCTTTCAATGGGTTTGTTTCTGTAGTCAGCGTAGAATATGCCTTCCTCGCCTTCGAGGACATCCAACGCCGCCCCGCCTAATCTGCCGCTTTCCAGAGCTGGAATAAGGGCCTCAGTATCAAGAAGTGAACCGCGTCCAGTATTGATGATGAACGCGCCATGCTTCATTCGCTCGATACGTTGACGGTTCAAGAGGTGGTTCGTATCTGTGTTCAGTGGTGTATGGAGCGTGACAATATCGCTCCGCTGTAACAATTCGTCAAGAGGCACGTAATTGGCAGAGGTTTTGGGACGATGGTCATAGGCGACTATGTAACAGCCAAAGCTCCGCAGTCGGTCCATAACGGCTGCACCAATACGCCCTGTTCCAATTACCCCAATGGTCATGTCGCGTAATTCTTTCCCGCGTACGTCATTCAATCTGAAATCGTGAATATCTGCACGGCTGATAGTAGATTTTGCATTGCGCACCACCATCAGCATCAGCATGAGCGTGTAATCAGCCACACTATCGGGCGAATACACGACATTTTCAACAGCGATGCCAACGCTCTGCGCGAAATCTACGTCAATATGGTTGTATCCACTACTTCTTGTAGAAAGATACACTACGCCAGCATAGCTAAGCGCACGAAGAATGGAATTTGTGATGTGAGTTTTATGACTGACGCTGATGCATCGGTTCCCAAACGCCAGTTCAATGTTGGCTTCAGATACCGGTGCCGCTGTGATAGTTGGCATAACGCCAAAGCGAGGTGCCATCTCTCGGAACAAAACGGCCTCGTCCTGCCCGCATCCATAAATTGTAATTCCCATTTTTTCCATGATTTATGCACCCTGTTTAAAACTTTCTTATCAATCTTTTGCAATGGTAAGCGTAGTTGCAAGGTGTGAAAATGCTATGAAATTTGCCCCCATCCCGCTAGTGGTGGAAAGACGAACTCCCTCAACAACAGATTCCCTGACTGCTCAGAGAAAGGCCGCTCTCGCTCCTCACAAAAGTCAGCCCTGACGCATTCCAGCAGGCATTTTCCTGCCCAAGCGTCTGTTAGAATAGCAGGCTCCTGGGAGACAGGCTAGGAAAATCTTGCGATTTCACGATAGCATCCTGAAGTCATACTGACGGACTGGATTTGCCCCAATTTGGGTGGGTCGAGAGCAGAAGTATTCGTCGGCAGCATATTTTGCGTTCTGTACCACCGCAAGATTTTCCTAGTCTATCTACAATCCAATAGTCTATGCTGGTAGCGCCCGTCCATAAAGTGTGCAGGAGTTCTGCTGCTGGCAAGCTGGCGTCTGCTATCGTAAATGGAAATTTCATATCATTTTCACACTTAAACGGCATCCTGGTGGATAGAAGGAGCATACATTTCATGGTTACAATCGAAAATGTAATATATCCAGAAATTCCTCTCGACGCCGGGCTGATTCAAGGCTGGAAAGATATTCCTATCAGAAAAGACGGCAGCCTCGATCCATTAATCCCATTAGGGCCATTATCGCCGGAGGCTGGATTTTTAATGACATCCTCTATATATTTTGGTGAACATAGTAACTCACCTTATGCAGAGCATAGCAATAAATTAGAGGGTAGCCTGCTAACGCTTTTTGCCCGTCAATCGGTCGTTCATCGTTTATTAGTCGCAGAACAACTCTTGCCAGCTGGTCATCATTTGCTAGTATTCGATGCTTACCGGCCTTATCAGGTGCAGAAATCGCTGCATGATTGCTATCAGCAAAAACTCAGAGAAAAATATCCAGCTAGGGACAACGAGATACTGGAGTCTGAAACCCAAAAATATGTTTCGCTTCCATCGATAGATCCAACTCGACCTTCTCCGCACAATACCGGTGGGGCGGTAGATGTAGCGATTGTAAAACTTGACCAGGCACATGAAGAGGTGTTGCTTCAAATCCGTTCCCACCTTACCGATGTTCACCTAAATATCGCACAGCGGGTTGGCCTGGAAATGCGGCTATCAGCAATCATGAGACGCCATGCCAGGATGCTCGATTTTGGTACTGCATTCGATCATGGAGGTGAAAAGTCCGCTCTGGCATATTATGAGTCGAAAATTGCCGTCGGGGAAATCTTGACAGATAATGATATGCTGGCCCGCAACAATCGTCGATTACTATTCGGGATTATGACGCAAGCTGGCTTCCAGCCCTACTTTGCGGAATGGTGGCACTTCAACGCACCCGAGTCTCAAATGGGAGCAGCTACTGCCGGACTCTCTTACGCAACCATTGGGGCTGTGAGTCTTGATGAAAGCAATAAAACACACGAACATACACGTCTTAAAATCCGTCAGGAGGCGCTGAGGCTGCAAAGAGCAGGAGATTTGGCTGTTGCGCGGACAGCCCTACAAGCTGAAATCCTGGCTGCCATTCGCGAAACAGGCGACCCAAAACAGGTGGAAGATTGGCCCACAGAGATTATCGCACCACCAGAAAAATAGCCTGTCGTCCCTACTAACTGGTGACATGTTGCGCAGACAGGCCTATGAATTGAAATCAAGGAAGGGGCAGCACACAGATCTATTCTTAGAAAATAAAAGATGAGAGGTTGTAGCTTCAAAAATGGAATGGAATACGTTAGTTAGCACATTGCCTGATGTATCCTTATCTGGTAGGTATTGTTTTCCCGGAAAAATCCCTTATTCCGCACAATTTGCCAGTCCTGAAATTATTCATTCATATGGTCATGAGCATTTTGATGCAAGACAAGATCCACGTTGGCGTGAGTTTGGAGCTGAAGACATTGAAGAGTATTGTTTTTGGTGCTCTCGGTCTTGCGCAATTGCTTGCTTAAAAATGTGTATTGAGACCCTGGGGAGGCCGAAACAACCTCCAAGCATGTTCGAACTTATTCAGCAAGGTCTTGCTGCTGGTGGATACATTATTCGCCATGAACAGGGCGAGGTAGTCGAGTTCGGATGGATCTATCAACCAGTAGTCAACGTAGGACAGTCCTATGGCCTCAAGGGACAGGTTTATAAGACTCTCTCTATTGAGAACATTTGTTCTTTGCTTCTGACAGGAGCGCTCGTTATTGCTTCCGTGAGTGACGAGATTGGTAAACGTAATGACACTCCTATTACCCATAAAGGGGGACATATGGTCCTTGTGCATGGGTTTGAATGGTCAAATCAGGGGTGTCAAACGCTTCTGCTTCACAATTCATCTGGCAGATTTCCAGAGCTACAGGAAAATGCTGTGATTCCCTATGACAGATTTGCTGCCGCCTTCGCCGGGAGGGGATTTGCATTCTGGTCGGCAAATGAGCAAGACGAATGAAGTTCGATATTGACAAACGATACCACCATTTCATATCATTTTCACAACTTGCCGTTACGCTTGTCTTGTATAAAGATTAACAAGTTGGTATATATAGACATATGGAAGTTCTGGTTATTGAAGATGAGGCACCGATTCGTGAGTTTGAAGTAACATACCTGCGTGATGCTGGCTACGAAACAATCGAGGCAGCAGATGGTCAAGCGGCGATAGCACTATTTGAGGAGCATAAACCCGATCTCGCAATCATTGATATTAACCTGCCAAAAATAAGTGGGCTAGATGTCTGTAAAACTATCCGAACGACCTCCACCATACCAATCCTGATAGTCACCGCCCGCGATAGCGATGAAGACGAGGTTAAAGGACTCTCTATGGGTGCCGACGATTACATCAAAAAGCCGTTCAACCCAAACGTCTTAGTTGCACGCGTGCAAGCGCTCTTGCGCAGACACGGGAGGACAAGGCAACGACACTTTAAGGGTTTGGTTATCGATCCTGAAACCATGTCAGTTATGAAGGATGGCACGTCTATCACGCTTACCACGACGCGCTTCAACCTCTTGCTGGCGCTTGCTTCCCATCCTCGCGCGGTACTTTCAAGGGCGCAACTTGTCAACCAAATTTATAGCGACCCTGCAAGTCATTTTGTCTATGACCGTACCATTGATGCCCACATAAAAGCGCTACGCCAGTCGATTGAGACAGATCCGAAACACCCACAATTTATAGAAACAGTATTCGGTAGCGGCTATCGCTTCATCGGAGAACCAGAGAAATGATAAGCCTGAATTTCTACTTCTTCTCTTTATACATCTTTACTTTCGCTGTAATCGTAGCAGTCCTCGGAATGGCGGTCCTCGGAATCTTTAAAAGGAACCTGTTTAATCAGTTAAGCACTCGTATTGCTGCGCTTATACTTGCATCAGTGCCAATTACACTCATTTTAGTCCCTGTCTCAAACGAGCTTATCCGTAGAACACTACTGAATGCCTTCCTCACGAAAGGAGCCTATGCTGCCCTTGCTATCTATGTACTGATTGCACTCGGCACTCCCCTGGCACTTGGTTTGCTTGCGGCGCGTTTTGTACAGCAGCCATTGCGCCAGTTTAACGAGGCCATTGCCTCCCTGGAACAAAGCAATTATAAAGTTCATCTACACTCAATGAGCATCCGCGAGTTTGACGAAGTTTTTATAAGGTTCAACAATCTCATCAATCGATTACGGCACGAGGAAAAGCTTCGCAAAGACCTGGTTTCAGATACCTCGCACGAGCTGAATACGCCACTGACGACGATGATCGGGCAACTCACCGCGATGCAAGAAGGCAAATATCCTCTGACAGAGGAACGAGTAGCTCTCCTGAAGGAGCAGGCTGAGCGGCTTGCTGAACTGGTACAACAGCTGGATGCTTATACGAAAGCCCGCATGCCCGATACTGGCGAACCCGAAGATATACACTTGAGGCAGTTTTGCGAGGAGTTCATTACTCACTTTAGTCTCGAACTCAAGCAGAAAGGCATAACCACGAAGCTGCATATCGCAGATAATTACATAATTCATGCAAACTGTGGCGCACTGCAACAGATTCTTACAAATCTCATGCAAAATACTTTGCGTTATTCACAAGCGACGGAAGTTACCATTGAAGCCACTACACACAAACTTCTGTTTTCAGACGACGGGAAGGGTGTACCTTCAGAAAGCCTGCCCTATCTGTTTGAGCGCTTTTATAGAGTAGATACATCGCGTAGCAGAGCAACAGGCGGTCTTGGACTCGGCTTAGCAATTGTAAGAGAATTAGCCGAGAGACAAGGTTGGGCTATAGCCGCCGTAGCAGGGCATCCTGGCTTAATGTTCGTACTAAAAATCAATGTATAGCTATCGTATCTAGCAATCTAAACCAATGAAATATATCAGTGGTGATGCATTCGGGCGGCGACTCTGGCGAAGTTTTGACTCAGCGCTGGATTCTGTCGTGTGTTTCCTTGCTCTGACGCGCTGAGGAAACACGGCAAAATCCAGCGCTGAGACGTGGCAGAGAAAGTTTACGGGAGCAATAAACGTCTTCAACGCTCCCATGAATACTTTAGCGCATATTATTTATATTGCATACGCAGAGCGCCATCCAGTCTGATTATCTCACCATTGAGCATGGGATTCTCGATAATGTGCCGGGCCAGCGCTGCATATTCTGAGGGTCGTCCCAGGCGTGAAGGGAAAGGAACTTGCTGCCCGAGCGAGATACGAGCGGGTTCTGGCAGGTTTCCCATCAGCGGCGTATCAAAAATACCGGGGGCAATCGTCATCACGCGAATGCCATAGCTTGCCAGATCACGAGCAATGGGCAGCGTCATACCGGCGATACCACCCTTCGAGGCCGAATACGCCGCCTGCCCGATCTGCCCATCAAAAGCGGCCACCGATGCTGTATTGATAATGACGCCTCGCTCCCCCTCCTCACTGGGAGTGTTCTCAGTCATCGCCGCCGCTGCTAAGCGAATCACGTTGAATGTCCCAATCAGATTGATCTGGATGACGCGTGTAAACGACTCCAGGCTATGGATGCCACGTTTGCCAAAGGTCTTTTCCGCGACACCGATACCAGCACAGTTAATGGCGACGGAGAGGCCGTTGCCATGCTCCACCGCTGCCTGCACCGCCGCCTGCACCTCATCCTCAACAGTAACATTTGTCCTGACAAAACGGGCCGTCGCTCCCAGTTCTTTTGCTAAAGCCGTTCCCGCTTCTTCGTTGAGATCGACGATCACCACCCTGGCTCCGGCCTCCGTCAACAATCGCACACAGGCGGCACCCAGGCCAGATGCGCCTCCGGTCACTAAAACACCTTTGTCCTTCAGTTGCATAATCTGTTCTTCCCTTTCTGTTCTCACATCGTTGTTTCCAGCTGGCAAAAGGGGTTTCTACTTCCCATAATATACACTTATTTTATGCGATACAATAGAATTGCACATATCATTTTCTCGCGGTCTGCTCCAGCTTCCACAGACTGCATACGTGATCGACAGACGTTCCACTATCAAAGGAGATGTAACTATGGCGACGCTGGCACTGGAAACCATGTATTGCGAAACCACAGGACCACTCGTCCGCCTCTATTTTAACCGCCCGGAAGTCCTCAATGCCGCCAACGAAGCCTGGGTACGGGATCTTGTCACCATTACCGATCATCTAACGCAACAACCAGACATCCATGTTGTGATCGTCAGTGGCAAAGGGCATTCGTTTTGCAGCGGTCTGGATGTCAAAGAGCTGGCACAGGGCCATCTTTTGCTCGACTGGTTTGTAACGTGGGAGCGCGGCGTCACGACTCTGGCCGCACTCGACGCCATCACTATCGCCGCCATTCACGGCTACTGTCTTGGCGGCGGCTTGCAGGTTGCCCTCGCCTGCGATCTCCGGCTGGCTGACAGCGATGCCATCCTCAGCATTCCCGCCGTTCGTGAAGGTGTGGTCGCCGCGCTAGGACCAATGCGCCTCGCTCGCCTGATCGGTGCCGCGCCCGCCAAACGTCTCTGCTTTCTTGGAGAGCGCTTCAGCGCCGAACAGGGGCTATCTCTTGGAGTGATCGACGAGGTAGTACCGCCTGAGCAGCTAGAAGAACGAGCATTGACAATGGCTCAGGAACTACTCGCTATTCCATTTACAGCACTCAAGCACACCAAACGCCAGATCAACGGGGCTTTCGAGAAGGATACCGCGACGCTCATGGGCGAGCTGGTCACGGCTCAAGAAGAGTGCCTGCGCTCTCCCGAACACGCCGCTGTGATGGTAGAGTATCGAGAGAGGCAGGCGAAACGCACGAAATCATAATATTCGCTGTATTTTACGGAAAAGAATTACAAACAACCGAGATGCTCATGGTTGTTGGAGATCCATAAGGTGAGCCTGCGACGGCAACAGACCAGCCAGTTGTCGTATCCTGACTACTAACGATCGGCCTGGCTGACCCGCTATCGACGCTGAACCCTCCTCCCGTCGCGAGCTGGTTGGCAGCACACGTTGCGGTTGCTCCAGCTTCGGCCTCAACAGGCGGCGTGGTCAGGCTTACCGTCGCCACAGCACCGGCGATCGTGTGCCGTCTCGCACAGACAGCATAGACGGTCGTCGCGTCGGATTGCCAGCCATTGGCAACAGGCTTCGAGAGCGTGGGCTGTACTGTTCCGGCGTATCCCCCACTGAGCAGCACCGAACCTCTGGGGCAGGCTACCGTCTGCGTTCCCGTTGTTGTTTGAGTCGCGTGAACAATCGTAGTTCTGATCGAGGGACTGGCTTGCAGGCAATAGACACTGACCGTCATCTGTACCCAGCTCGGCGCTATCGAGTTATCGACCGTCACCGTCCAGGTATCAGGGGCCGAGGGATAGCTTTCTACAACCTTGACCGCGCCCTCAAAGGCATCGCCAGAGAAGCCACCGCTCAACATCTGTTCCCCGCTATCACAGCTTGCAGTTAAGGTTCCCTTCTGGCCCGCCGGAATCTGTGGACCCGTCACCTGATGCGTGACAATGGTTGCGGCGCTGGCCTGAGCAGGGGCAGGAGCGAAGAAAAATAGTACGAGAGATCCCATCACAAGCACACCTATGCCCAGCCAATAAGAAGCAAAAGAGATGTTCTTCTTTAAATGCGTTCCTTGCATCATCTTTCCTTTCGCTATGCTATACAAAAGCAGCACATAGTTTCTATTATACTGTCAAGCCAACGAGTTTTGCTAGCACATTTCTTTCGTGTTTTTTTGTCAGTTCTCCTATGTATTTTATTATGAGATTTACCACCCAAAGGGGTAAGATATTTCGTAGTTGCGGGGGGGGTTAGGGTGAGGGGCGCCCCCAGCGAAAAGAGAGAGCGATGCACACACACAGCCGCCACCCAAACGA
>JAICIM010000003.1 GCA_025928885.1 Ktedonobacteraceae bacterium
AAGGCCAGATCGAAATGATGGTGGCGCAATCGTCGTGCCAGCGCAAAATACTCGCTCAAACGATAGCGACCAGGAATGCCAACGCTGCCACAATCGATCACCTGATCGACGATGGGTTGATGCTCAACAATAACCTTCGACCAGCTGCCAGCGATATAGGTAATGCGGGCCTCCGGGTAGTTCTGGCGAATGACCTCTAAGAGCGGTGTGGTCATAATCAGATCGCCCAGGCAGCAGGGTTTGATGACCACGATAGAGCGCGGTTGCTGGTGTGCTCTTTTTGTCGCCTGCAATGGTCTCTGAAGCGCATCGAGCAGGCCAAACGGCGCACGCAACAGGATGGACAGGCCGGTGATGATGTGCTGGCGCAGAGTTATTGTCCTCCATCTTTTGCTTGTTGGTCTTCTGGCTGCTCACCGCGAACCGTCTCCAGATCAGCGACATGAGGCGGCGGTGGTGGTGTTTCGGGCGTGTAGACCGTTGGCTCTTCCGCTCCGGTTGACTCTGCACGCGCCGTTTCCTGCCCCGATGGGTAAAAACCTGAACGCACAGTTGGCAAATGCTGGATCGCGCTGCTCTCGATGTGAGTACCACAGTTAGGGCAGTACGCGTTGCCGGGGATCAGCTCAGACTGACATTGAGGGCAGCGGGCCGCTGTTGACACTCCTGGAGGAGGCGGTGGTGGATTATTGGTGTCAAGTAGTAGCGTGTCGAGAGCATTGACCGTCGAGGGCTGAACGCCTGGGGGCGGTGGTGGTACAGGAATGGGTATCGTGCTGTCCAGCGTCGAGTAGCCTGGAGGAGGAGGCGCGGTTAGGGCAGATGGCATCAGCGGAACCGGGACCGTCGGCGCAATCTCGCCGCCCGTGATTGGATGGGGTCCGGTTGGCGTCTGTCCAGTTGACGATTGTGAAGGAACCGACCCCTGGTTGAGCAGCAGCTTGAGTTCGTGTTGTGCCTGATCGAGTTGTTGTCGCAGGATGGCCAGATCCTGACAAACCGGGAGAAGTTCGCTCTGAGTCATCTGTCCAGCCGCAAAAACCTCCATTGCGCGAGTCACCAACTGGTTATTTTGAGTTGTAAGCTGGCGTGACAGGCTATCAACGGTGGAACGGAGCCGCTGGATTCTGCCAATGCGAGCCGCTTCGTGGGATGCTTTTTCCAGGCCGCGCTGCATAGATTCCCAGATGTTGCCCATGAGTAACAATGCCCCCTTTTTATGAAGAGATAATCATTAGCCAGCTCAACGATGGCTACAATGCGTGATCGTTATATACAGCAAGATGAGAGCCGATTTCAATTATAGCAAAGTAGAGGTGTGAAGTCGAGGGCAGTAGCTGCTGTAAAGTGAGCAACTTGGGTGGATTGCTCCCACCATGTGCCTGGATATCCTGGCCTCACAACAGGATATCCAGGCATTGAACGAAAAACTACTTCTTTGCGGCACTGAGAATCGCGTTGACGGTCGTACCACAGACGGCACACTGGCCTTTGAGGGCAGGTTTACCGTTTTTCATGGTCACTTTTTGTCCGTTTTTCATCTCAGTTTTGGTTTTGCATTTGACACAATAATACAGGTCTGCCATGTGTTTTACCTCCTACATCCTTGTTAGAAAAAAGTAATGTTTTCGCCGCCAGGAGCGATGGCGCGTGTCAGATGTACTTCGTACCCCTGACGATGCAGTTGTTGCTGCACATGTGCGGCCTGATCTAAGCGGGAAAACGTAGCAAAGAGTGTTGGGCCACTGCCGGAGAGCCGTACGTGGGAAGCGCCTGCCTGTAACATATCCTCTCGCGCCTGTGCGACCTCTGGATAGCGTTCCAGTACGCCGCGTTGCAGGCCGTTGTGGAGATCCTCCATATGTAGCTCGCCCTTGCTGGTAAAAGCGGAACAGATAGCCCGGCTGCGTGATCCATCGGTATAATCAGTGGGTGGCAGGTTGCGAAAGACTGCCGCCGTGGAGACTCCGATAGAAGGCTTGAGCAAGAGCAGCCAGCGCATGGTTGTTGGCCAGTGTGGAGCAAGCGGTGTGATGCGTTCACCGCGCCCTTCACAGAGCGCCAGTCCTCCGGTCAGGAAAAACGGCACATCTGACCCCAGCGAGGCCGCGATGTCGAGCAGATCGGAGGAGGATAATGAAAGTTGCCACCATGATTGTAAGGCAAGCAGGACAGCAGCGGCGTTGCTACTGCCTCCTCCCAGGCCGGCAGCCACAGGGACATGTTTCTGTAATTCAATCATAATTCCCTGTGAGAGCGAGAGTCGTTGACGCACCGCCTGAGCCGCTCGTGCAGCCAGGTTATCTTCACCATTGAGTTCGGGCCGCGAGCAAATAATGCGTACGGTATCTTCTGCTAGCGCCGTGAGGCAGATGGTATCATAGAGGTCAATGGTCTGCATGACCGTGACCAGTTCATGATACCCGTCGGCGCGTTTTCCCAGAATATCAAGGGAAAGATTGATTTTCGCATACGACCGAACAAAGTGCGTGCTACCTGTTGCATAGCTCGGCTGTGTAGTAATGTGTGCGTGACTCATGGGTGCATTGTGCCTTGAGATGGAGCGCTTGTCAAGCACAGGGCCGCGTATATATACCAAAAGTCGTGGATTTTGCAGCTTGTTTTGCCTGCATTGCCCTCGTTATACTCCTGTTTATTCGCCTATCCTTCCCTGAATAGCCTGAAACTCCCTTTTGTAGAAGGATATAATAAAGCTATGCTATACTGTGGTGTGTGCATACACCAATGTTGCTGCTTTTAAGTACATCTATTATCGTTTTTTTACTCCCTGAATTCTGGTAAGCTTTATGGATATCACGGTTGCCTATTTTCATACTCTATTTCATGTTGATACTGTAAAACGAGATTTTGAACAAATACGTGCTACCGGCGCGACCAGTATTGTGTATGCTGTCCATGAGCAGGAGGATCAGCGCTGGCCGCGTGACCTCGAACGTGGGCTGAAACTGGCGCAAGAGGCCGGATTAAAAGTCATGTTGAGCCTGGGTCGCTACGGCAATCTCTTTGCTGGTCCCTCGCATATACCAAGCTGGTATACGTTTCGTCATCCTGAAACATGCATCAAAGATCGTCATGGTCGTTTTCATAATGTTTCTTGCCATAATCATGAAGCGTTTCGCTCCTGGCTTTTTCATGAAATAGAATATTTACTTTCTTCTTATGCTGTAAGTGGTATTTTGCTGGATGAACCGCGCTGCCCCGATGTGACCTGTTTTTGTTCGGTGTGCCGCGCCCTCTGTCCCGATATTACCGATCTACAACATTTCCAGCGCCGCTCTTTTATCGAGTTTCTCAGTGCGCTCTTCTCGACCGTCAAGGCTGTGAAGAGCAATGCAAAGACCGCCATTGTATTGTTGCCGCAAGATCTGAACCTGGTTGATGAGCTGGTGACGATCCCCCAGTTGGATACGCTGGGCTGTCATTTGTTCTGGCAATTGCTCAACGAAGATATCTCGCAGGTAGAGACCTGGGGGCGTACAGTGGTCGAAGCGGCGCGGCAGCACGACAAGCGCAGCCAGCTCTGGCTGCAAAACTTTCATCAGGATGAAGAAGGGGAGCAGATGCTGGAGCCGTCCTGGGCAAAGTTGCTCAGTGCCGAGCCAGATGAGGTGGCCTGTTATTATTACTGGCGCAATAATTGCGATCCCGAACGAGTCTGGGAGACGACGCGCACACTGTTACGTCGCATCCCGCGCCGCCAGCTCCATTGGCAGCCTGCCTTTGCACGCCTCTCGTCCCCCGTTGCAAACTCGAACCAGGCTCAGGAAGGGGTGCAATAAGCACCCCTTCTCATTTTGTGGATGTGCCTATGGATTTAGCGACGAATGCTTGGGATCGTGCTGTCTTTATCTTCCTGGAAGAGCTTCTCCAGCAGTTCGCGAACGTGCTTGATCTGCTGCGTCGTGGTCTCGCCACTCTCGCTGGCAGTAAGGATAACTGCCTGCACGCCGAGAATTTTCAGCGTCTGGGCATCTTGCTCGTTGAAAGCGCTCTGAATCGGCACGAATGCCGGATACTGGGCCACCTCGCGCAAGCCGCGATAGTAGGCCGCATCCTCGATGGTCAGCGTGCCAGGGCTGGCCTTGAAGCCAAAGTCTACCAGCACCGCACCAATGCCACTCAGCGCCGCCAGGCTGCGGATCGCCAGCGGGACGAAGAAGCGCGAGAGGTTATCCTGCGTTGCAGTTTGCAAGGGGACCGTGACAACTTTCTCGACCTCTTTTGTCTCAATTGCCAGCAGGTGTGCGGGGGCGTTGAGCGGCAAAATGATATATTGAATGCCCTGTTCTTTGATCTGAAGCAGGCTTTCGCGGGTCAGTTTCTCCCAACCTCCCGTCAGGCGCAGTCCTGCCACCAGATCTTCGTTCAGCGCATGGGTAGATGCAATCTCCTGTTTGATAGATTCAAGCTGAGCAGCTTCTTTCCCATTCCAGGCAAAGAGCAGGCCATCGGCTCCTGCCTTGATCGCCGCCTCGGCGCTGCCTGCGACAACAGTAGGAAACTCGACGACCAGCGAGGCAGCGTGGGGTTTGGATTCGGGTTTGCTTTTCCCCAGGAAGCCCATGCCTCCGCTGCTTTGTGTTCGGCGTGCCTGCGAAAACAGATCTTGCAGTTTAGCCATATGTGAACAAATCTCCTTATCGTAGCATGGAGCAGTTTCACCTGTTCCGTGCTGTAGAATGTAGCGTTATATGATGCTCAGGGTACAGATGTTGTGTCCATTATAGCACGTTTGCGGATGGCTAGCAGACCATCGCTATCGACTGTGAGGTCAGCTTTTGATGGGTTGGCAGCCTTTGCTTGACGCAACCATCTTTCTGGCCGATAATCGAGTCAGAAAGAGGATGCCTGCAACAGGCATTGACAAAGATGAAGGAGGTTCTATGTATGTTCTCTCTCTATAATCAGGTGCAGGAGGCCGTCGCTGCGATCCAGGAGCGAACAACGCTCAAGCCTGCGGTAGCGATCATCTTAGGGTCGGGCCTGGGCGATCTGGCCGCCGAGCTGGAGAACGCGGTTGCCGTTCCCTATGCTGAAATTCCTCATTTTGCTCAATCAACCGTTTCGGGCCATGCTGGGCGTCTGCTGCTGGGGACACTGGAGGATGTGCCGGTGCTGGTGATGCAGGGACGTTTTCATTTCTACGAGGGCCATTCGATGGCGGCATTGACGCTGCCCGTTCGTGTGATGCGCATGCTGGGTGCCGAAACGCTTGTCGTCACCAATGCTGCTGGTGGAGTCAATCCGGCCTATCAGCCGGGCGATTTTATGTTGATTCGCGACCATATCAATCTGCCGGGTCTGGCTGGAGCCAATCCATTGATCGGACCCAACGAGGAGCGTTTTGGCGAGCGCTTCCCGGCGATTGCCCATGCCTATGATGCGCAACTGAACGCTCTGGCCCGCGAGGTTGCTGCTGAACGCTCGGAGATCACACTGCACGAGGGCATCTATACGATGGTGGCCGGTCCCAGCTTTGAGACTCCCGCTGAATTGCGCTTCCTGCGCACGATAGGCGCCGACGCCGTGGGAATGTCAACGGTGCCAGAGGTTATTGTGGCCCGCCATATGCAGATGCAGGTACTGGGGATCAGTTTGATTACGAATAAAGCGACCGGTGAGGAGACGGGAGAGGCGAGCCATACTGAGGTATTAGAAACGGCGAACTCGGTTCGTCCGAAGTTCGCCGCGCTGGTTCGTGGGATTATGCGCAGAATGCAGCCATCTTCAGCTGTTTAATTTGCCTTGCTGACGTGAAACCCAACCCAACTCCAGTTGGCATATATGCCCCAGGCATTCAATATAACGAGATAGTAATCGCCCTTTTTGGCATCTGGTGAGATGCTAAACTTCCACATGCCCTGGCCCTTGTCGTCGCATGAATGGGTCTGTGGAGTGGTCGGATCAAACACCAATACATTTTGAACCTCTTCCGTGAAGGGTTGTGAAATGCTTGCGGTGTTTTTAAGCTCATCCTGTTTAATCTTAACGATGCCGTTGTTATCGGGTACCTTTGAAAGCCAGAGTTTGCAAGTAATGCCCGGCGATTGGAGTGCCTGGCCATGAGTGCATGCGCTCGAATTACCTGTTTTCGCTACAGCGTGCGCCTGGAAGGTGTGGATGGTGGCTCCATCAGCCACGCCTCCGGCGTCGGTCTGATCGATGCTAGGACAGTTGAGCGGCTGTGCTTCGGTTTTCGGGGCCGTCGTTGGTTGAGCTTTCTGGGCGACCGGGTTGACGGTAGGAACTGCCGTCGGTTGCGCCGCTTGTTGAGGACGAGTGACTGCGCCTACAGCAAAGCCTATAATCAGCCCGGAAAGGGCCAATAACGTAATGGCGGTAATGATGAGCGATTGTGTGCGTGCAGGGCCGCCATTCTGGCTATTGGGCGGCATATTTGGTTGTGGTCTGGACATTGTTTGTTGCATGCTATAAAAACGCCTTCTACTTGTCTTTCAATGCTCAATCCTTGTTCTCATGATACCACGCTCCCGCCAGTCCGTTGACAAAAACAAGCACGTTATAGCCCAAATAGGTCTCTCTGGCTGAGAAAAAAGAGACCGGTCGCATTCTGGGGAAACGCGACCGGCGCACCTGGGTCAGGGGTGTGTGGGGGAAAAGCTCCCAGGTACGGATACCGTCCACCACAAGCAGCGCAGCATGGCTTGTCGGGGCAGATGAGACACGAGATACCATGCTGCGCTGTGAGATCTCTTGTATGCTCTCTCATGAATATGAACGCAACCTATTCTCTCTTTGGGATATTTGGCAGTCAAATTTTACGTTCGCTCTTTCGTTCGATGGTCGCGAATGGTAGAATAGGGTGCATAACCTGAAGAGAGTTGTTATATCTCCCGCTGAAAGGGGTCTGTTATGGGCGGATTTCATATGCTCGACATTATCGTTGTAGCCGCGATCGCGCTGGCGTTATTTGGTCCCAAAGCGCTGCAATCGATGGCTCGCGGTGCTGGCAAAGGGGTCGCGCAGGCTAAAGATATGAAAGATAAGCTGATGTCGGATTTGCCAGTAGAGGATATCACGAAAATTACTGATAACATTCCCCAGGTTCCTCTCAATGCACGTCAGGCCGTTGGGATGCTGCTGGCTTCCGACGCGGGCAAAGAGAAAGAGCCGAAGACCGAACTTAAGAAGGTTGAGGAAGATCAGGAGGTCAAAGCGAACGAGTTGTAAGCTGAAGACCGGTGTCCTGGGTTGTATATCGTCATGGCAGATCAACCTCATCGAGAAGGAGTATATGCATGCAGGATCTTGAACAGATGAAGTGCGAGGTGTGCAGAGCTGGCGCACCAAAGGTTACTGACGAAGAGGCGGTTACGTATTTGCAGCAGATACCGCAGTGGTCTATCCTTGAAAGCGATGGCGTCAGGCGGATTGAGCGTATTTTTACCTTCAAAAATTTTGTCGATGCGCTGGCTTTCACCAATAAAGTGGGAGAGATTGCCGAAGAAGAGGGGCATCACCCGGCCATTTTACTCGAATGGGGTAAAGTGACGGTGGCCTGGTGGACGCACAAAATCGGCGGTTTGCACCGCAATGATTTTATTATGGCCGCCAAAACAGATAAGCTGTACGAGGCGTAATAGCTGCTCTCAACTACCAGGAAAAGATAAGGACGACCCGCTTCCGGGCCGTCCCATCCAATTATTTGCGCACTCCGGCCAGGGTTGCCAGTACATCGAAGATCACGACGAAATCCTCTTTTTCCCAGCCCATCCCTTTTGTCGCCGTCAGAAATTCGTCGGTGATGGCGGTTGTTGGCAGGGGGACGCCGCTCTCCTTTGCCAGATCAAGGGCCAGATGCATATCTTTTTGCATCATATTGACATCGAACCAGCCCTCTTTCTCTTTATCGGTAATCAGTTCCGCGCGATGCTTTGTCGCCGGAGCGGCGGCGGCGCTTTTCAGCCAGGCATCGATGGCTACATTGCGGGGAACGCCGTTCTTCTCTGCCAGCAAAATCCCCTCGCTCAGACTCAACATCTGAATGGGCAGACTGAGGTTAATGGCGATCTTCATCACCAGCGCCTGTCCGTTGCCACCGATATAGGTGACGTGTGCTCCCACATCGAGCAGAATGGGTTTGATCTGCTCAAACGCCGCAGGATCGCCGCCAACCATGAACGAAGAGCTACCGTCAGCAAGGGTGACGAGATTACCCGAAATAGGAGCGTCCAGCATTTGAGCGCCCGTTGCAGCTACCTGCGCGGCGATTTCGCGCGAGACGGTCGGGCTGGCCGTGCTGATATCGACGTAGAGCTTCCCGGGCTTGAGTGCAGCAAGAATGCCATTGTCGCCATTGACGATCTCTTGCAATGCGCTTGAATTGCTGACCATGCTGAACGTAATATCCGCCGCTTCAGCCACCTGGCGCGGCGTCTCGCCCCACTTCATGCCCGCATCGAGCAGCCATTGCGCTTTCTCACGCGTCCGATTATATCCAGTGACGGTATGACCCGAGTCTAATAGTCTTTTTGCGATGGTGCCGCCCATCGTGCCGAGTCCAACAAAACCAAGATTTGCCATGTCTGCATCTCCTTCATAGAGTAACGATACTTCCAATTCTCTATTCTAACGTATCCCTTGAGGCTATTGAAAGATATGTGCCTGCTGTATTGTATGGCGCTGAGGATGCGAATCGTCAAGCCAGGCGAAGATAGTGCTATATAGCGGCACGCTTCTCAGGCGGTTTCATTGATGAAGATTGCTGTGCTTATTTGTGTACAAGAGCTTCCCAGGGATGATATTGCATATCCTCATGGAGAAATTGAAGAAAGGCCGTTCCGGTGAGGGAATGTGTCAGACGCTGATGCCAGGCAACCATAACGGTGCGCGGCGGGATGGGCGGATCTAAGGCAAGCGCAACGATGGCCTGCCCGGGCGACTCCGCCACCGTACGTGGCAGGACCGATATCCCCAGTCCCTCAGAGACCAGTGCGCGGATGGTGCCGATATTGCCGCTTTCGAGCAATATATGTGGCGTGAAATGGCCCCTGTCGCTGAGGTGGATGAGGGCCTGTCGTAGTCCCGATCCTGCTTTGAAGAGAAGAAAGGCTTCATGTTGTA
This sequence comes from Ktedonobacteraceae bacterium, assembly GCA_025928885.1. Classification (GTDB taxonomy): domain Bacteria; phylum Chloroflexota; class Ktedonobacteria; order Ktedonobacterales; family Ktedonobacteraceae; genus JAICIM01. Next base: position 9,106 of record JAICIM010000003.1, read on the forward strand.
ACTCCTCGGGGGCGATGCTCCGACGCCGGGCTAGTGGATGGTTGGGAGCAACAATAGCGACGATCTCCTCCTTGAGAATAGCTTCGACAACAATATGGGGATCGATTTTGTGAACAGGAAAGATGTCTTCAATCGTGTGGATCAGGGCGAGATCAAGCTGTCCTTGTGCGATTTGCTCCAGGAGATCTTCGGTGACGCTTTCATGCAATGTGATTTCGATGCCTGGATAGCGGGCATGAAAACGCGCCAGCAGCGCTGGCAATCGATACATGCTGAGCGATTGGAGGACGCCGATCGCCACACGCCCTCGTTTCAGCGTGGCGAATGTTTGCAGATCTGCCCGCGCTATCTCTACCGCAGCAAGGATGCGTTCGGCATGCTCTAATAGTGCCTCGCCAGCGGTGGTCAGGCGGACGCGCCGACTGGTGCGCTCAAAGAGGGTTACCCCATATTCATGTTCCAAAGCCTGTATTTGTTGCGAAAGCGCCGGTTGTGCTATGCATAATTCTTCTGCTGCTCGCGTGAAATGTCGTTTGTGGGCAACAGTGACAAAATAACGAAGCTGGCGCAGTTCCATCGTGTATCTCCATGCATAAGCTAGACATATCAATCTCATTGTATCAATATATTGGACTTATTGCTATTTCTATGGAATACTTTATAGAGGAGTTTGTGTACAAATACGGTAGTTGTGAAGCGTTTTTCAATATTCAGGGGAAAGTCAAAAAGTCACTATGGAAAAGAGCGTGGATACCATCGATCGTCGATCTCTTGCTGTACTGTCATCGGGTCATCTGTGTATTGATCTGTGTCAGGGCGCCGTCCCTGCGTTTCTGCCGTTTCTGGTCGCCGAACGGCATCTCACCTATGCCGCTGCTGCCGGGCTGGTGCTGGCAACTAATATCGCCTCGTCGGTCGTGCAGCCGCTCTTCGGGCAATTTGCCGATCGCTTCTCCGTCCTCTGGCTCATGCCCGTTGGTTTGCTGCTGGGCGGTACTGGCTTAGCGCTCACCGGCCTGGTCCCTGGCTACTGGGATCTGGTATTTGCTTTGATGCTCTGTGGGATCGGGATCGCGGCATTCCACCCGGAGGCGTCGCGGCTGGTGAATGCTATCGCGCAAAAACGGCGTGCTACCAGCATGAGTATTTTCTCTGTCGGAGGTAGCCTGGGCTTTGCCGTTGGTCCACTGTTGACGACGGCGATTCTGGTCTCGCTGGGTTTGCGCGGTTCGCCTCTGCTGTTGCTGCCAGAAGCCGCCTTCGCCCTGATCATTTTCGTCAATTTCTCGCGCTTTCTCCCGTATTCAGGGGCCAGCAAGACGCGTAAGCAGGTTCAGGATACTGCTCAGCAGAATGCATGGGGAGCGTTTACGCTGCTCACGGCGGTCGTGATTTGTCGCTCAATCGTTTTCTATGGCCTGAACACCTTCTTGCCGCTCTATTGGATTGGCATCTTGCATCAGACAAAAGCAGAGGGCAATATCGCGTTAACCTGCTTCCTGGCTGTGGGGATCGTCGGCACGCTGATTGGTGGGCGGCTAGCGGATCGCTATGGACGCCGCATCATCGTGCTGATCGCGTTGATCGGTCAGATGCCGGCGGTGTTGTTGTTTGCTATGTTTGCCCCGCTCAATCCTTTGCTGGCCCTGCTGCTCCTGGCACCAGTCTCTTTCACCCTTTTTGCGCCCTTCAGTACAATGGTCGTGATGGGGCAGGAATATCTTCCAGGCCGCGTGGGAACCGCTTCCGGCGTCACGTTAGGGTTGGCCCTGACGGTTGGAGGAATTGCTGTACCATTGTTTGGATACCTTGCTGATGTGTACGGACTACAGGTGGCTCTGTTCTCGCTGGCTATCGTGCCAGTGATTGGCGTCGCGCTGGCTTTCATGCTGCCTCGTCCACCACTGGCTGTTGCACGGTAATGATGAAAATCTCCTTTCAAAACCTGTAATGGATGTCGTAGTTGCGCGATAAAGCCGCGCAACTACGACATCCATTACAGGTTCGTAAAAAGTTATTATCTTGTTGTTACTTATGCTAGCGTTCGATGAGGGCAACGGCGTAACAGGCGATGCCCTCGCGACGGCCCGCGAAACCCAGGCCATCGGTCGTGGTCGCTTTGACGCTGACCTGATCGAGGGCGAGATGGAGGTGTTCGGCGAGATGGGTACGCATCGCTTGAATGTGCGGACTCAATTTGGGGCGCTCGGCAATGACGGTAGCATCGATGTTGCTGATGCGCCACTGTTGCTGGCTCAGTAGTTCGCGCGTGTAGTCGAGAAAAACGGCGCTCGGCTGATCTTTCCAGCGTGGATCGTGGGAGGGAAAGTGGGTGCCGATGTCGCCCAGCGCCGCCGCTCCCAGCAGGGCATCGACGACGGCGTGAATGACCGCATCGGCATCAGAATGCCCGGCGAGGCCGTATTCGTAAGGGATGGTGACGCCGCCTAGAATCAGCGAACGGTTGGGCGCGAAGGCATGTACATCGTAACCAGAACCAATGCGTATAGTCATAAATTGTGTCCTTGTAAGAGTGCTTCAGCGAAGATCAGATCTTCCTGCGTGGTGATCTTGATATTGGTATAGGAGCCGGGAAAGACCGCGACGTGGTGGCCGAGCAGTTCGACCAGCGTGGCGTCATCAGTCACATCGGTCTGAGCGATGGGTGAATGATGGGCCTCGTGAATCAGGGGGAAGGAGAAGACCTGCGGCGTCTGAATGGCCCAGAGTTGGGAGCGATCCAGTGTCGCGTGAATAACGCCATCCTGCACCTGTTTGATCGTATCTTTGACCGGGACCGCCGCGACCGCCGCTAGATGCTGTTGGGCTGTCTGTAGACCGGCCTCTATGATGGCTGGCGTCACGAATGGGCGTGCGCCATCGTGAATCATCACCCAGCTGGTCTCCGGGGCCAGCGTATCGAGGCCGATACAGACCGAATCCTGGCGGCGGCTGCCACCGACAACGACCGCGCTGACCTTGTGCCATTGCTCCTGCTGGCACAACGCACGGGCATCGTCCAACCGCTCTGCGCTGGTCACGAGCACGATCGTGTCGATCAGTGGCGATGCTTGAAAGGCATCAATGGTATGGGCAAGTGTGATGCGGCCTGCCAGGGGGAGCCAGAGCTTATCGCGGCCCATGCGACGGCTCGCTCCTGCGGCGACGATGACAACGGATGTTGTTTCTTGCATAGATGTTTGGAGTCTATCCCCTTATTGGGTGTTGGAAGAGCGTTTGCTCTCCCTCAGAGAACGACATAGAGATTGGTCTGGACAGAAAGAGCGGGCAGACCGCTGGAGAGCGATTGCCCGCAAAGAGTGTGACTGACGGTGAAGCCCTACCGCGCTTATTTTTGTTTGAACGTCGATTGTGCTGGCGGTATGACGACGCCGCTCTGTTTGGGATGGGCGAAGATCATGCGGCCCGCAACGGTTTGCAAGACACGGGTGACGGTTACTTCAATCGTCATATTCATGTATTGCCGTCCGTTTTCGACCACAATCATCGTGCCATCGTCCAGATAGCCAACGCCCTGTCCCAACTCCTTGCCATCCTGCATAATTTTAATGTGAATGTCTTCTCCCGGCAAGAGGACCGGTTTGATCGCGTTTGCCAGTTCGTTGATGTTGAGTACCTTGACGCCCTGAAGTTCGGCGACACGATTGAGGTTGAAGTCGTTGGTAATAATGGGGCATGTCTGATTTTTCGCCATTTTGACCAGTTTCCCATCAACATCAGCAATCCCTTCAATATCGGTATCGACAATCTCAATGGGAACGGTCGCATCTTTTTGCAGGCGGTTGAGAATTTCCAGTCCTCGGCGTCCACGATTGCGGCGCATGGTGTCAGCAGAATCGGCGATACGTTGCAGCTCGTTCAAGACGAAGCGCGGGACAACCAGGGTGCCAGTGATAAAGCCGGTCTGGCTGATATCGGCGATGCGCCCATCGATGATCGTGCTGGTATCGAGCAGGATCTGGGTGACAGGAATGAAACCATTGTGAGACTTTTCCGCGTCTCGTTCTTTGTCGCGCTCTTTCCGTTCGCGTTCGCGTTCGCGCTCCTCTTCGCGTTCGCGTTCGCGCTCACGAGCGCGGCGTGTCCAGGCACTCTGAAAGAGGTGGATGATGTCGTTTTTGCGCAGGACGGCGATCATAACGCCGAGATAGCCAAAGAGAACGGCACCGACGAAAGGAAGAAAGCGACCCAGCAGATCTGGTAAACTTGCCAGAGGAATAGCCAGAAGAGCGGAAATGATAAGTCCGACGGTCAGGCCGAGGGCAGCCGCGATAAGATCGCTGGCAGCGGCGACACGGATTTTGTCCCGCATCCAGACATAAGGTTTGACCGTGATATGGGGTGTGATAATGAACGCAGCGATGCCAGCGACCACTGCAATACCCGTTATCCAGGGCCAGCCAATGGCTGTGTGAGGATTAACGCGGTAGAACTCGAAGAAGTAAATGCCGAAAGCAGTGCCAATGGCAATAAGGGACCCGACGATGCGGGCTATAGGGTTAGTGAACATCCCTGCATCCTCCATAGCAGTACACGTAACGTGCGCGATGACTCAAGGGCTACGTGACGCGCGGTCAATGGCAAGGACGGTGATGATAATAAAAATGATAAGTGCAAGAAAATGCTGCCTTCACCTGCTGACCTTAAATGATGCACGTCGAGCCGTAAAATCATCATATCGAATATGCAGTATACATCTTTCGCGTACAGGAATCAATAGTTGTACTCGTACCAGGACTATTGACGGTTGAGAGTGTCACCTGGTGAGTGGTCAAAGGATAACCTGATAGTTATCGTAACCTCGTTAAATGAAACGTTGTGACTATTTCCATCGGTTCAATAGCAGTACTGAAACGAGCGCGAGAGCCTCCGAAGTATTACATGGTTGCACCTCCAATTACTATTGTACACGACTTTCCCTCATTCTACATCCTGCTGGCGATCTCCGCAACTAAAAAGCCAATATCCCTATACGTGCCTGTGATTTGCGCTGTTGAGCTTTACTTTTGATTGAAGAGTATTTCGAGCGCTACCGCCAGCGAACTAGCGGTGAGAACTTTGAAGTCGGGGGGCAGGCCGGACTCTTCTAATTCTGCTCTGGTCTGTGCGCCTCGGCCCGCGCTCGGTATCACACAGCGTTTAAAGCCGAGCTTCGCGGCCTCGCGTACCCGCAAAGGGAGACGGCTCACGGCGCGTATCTCGCCAGAGAGGCCGACTTCGCCGATTAACGCCATATCTGGTGGAATAGATTTCTCGCGATAACTGGAGGCAATTGCAGCCGCCACGCCGAGGTCAATGGCCGGTTCTTCCAGCGTGAAGCCGCCGACGACGTTGGTATAGACATCGTGGTTGTTGACCGCCAATCCGACGCGTTTGGTCAGCACGGCCAGCAGCATCAACAGTCGGTTATGCTCGATGCCATTGGCGGTGCAGCGGGCGATGCCAAAGTTGCTGGGAGTGACAAGCGCCTGCACCTCGACGAGCAGGGGGCGCGTTCCCTCCATACTCACCACGACACCCGATCCGTTGGCTCCGGTGGCGCGATCGGCCAGAAAGACGGCGGACGGGTTGGGAACCTCCAGCATGCCTTCGCCGTGCATCTCAAAGACGCCGACTTCGTGGGTAGCACCAAAACGGTTTTTCACGCCGCGCAACAGGCGATACGAGTGGTAGCGCTCCCCTTCCAGATACAGCACAGCATCGGCGATATGTTCCAGCGCTTTCGGACCGGCAACGGTTCCCTCTTTGGTGACGTGGCCAATGATAAAGATGGGAATATGGGTGCTTTTTGCCAGCTGCATCAGTTGTAACGTGCATTCGCGCACCTGACTGATGCTGCCAGGGGCAGATGTGATATGCCCAGCTATCACGGTCTGAATAGAGTCAACGATCACCAGGGCCGGTTTTAGCCGATGGACAGCTTCTGTGATGACCTCAAGCTCGATGGCCGCCAGCAAATAGAGCCGCTCCCCGGTAATATCCAGGCGTTCCGCACGCATTTTGACCTGTTCAATCGATTCTTCGCCGGAGATATAGAGGACCGGTCCGACCTCCTGTGCAATAGAGCCGGAGACCTGGAGTAAGAGCGTCGATTTGCCGATGCCGGGTTCTCCACCAATCAAGATCAGGGAACCAGCGACAAGGCCGCCACCGAGAACGCGATCCATCTCTGGATAGCCAACGGAGATGCGCGGTTGGGCCAGCGGTTTGATATCGGGGAGGGTCACCGGACCTATCGCGCTCTGATGTGATGAAGATGGTCCCAGCAGCGTCTGGCGGCGTTGTTGAGCGGGCGTGGGAGCCGTTTCGACCACCTCTTCCAGAGTATTCCAGGTGCCACAATCGGGGCATTTCCCCATCCACTTGCTCTGTTCACCGCCGCATTGTTGGCAGACATATTTTGTGCGGAGCTTTGCCATTTTTTTATTACATCTTTACTGCATAGGTTATCAGGAGAGAAAGAATATAGGGAGAAAATGCAACGAGGGGGCGTGAATGTTCACGCCCCCTCGTTGCTGCGTTATGCTTCAGAACCGGGGCCACTCTCGCCACCAGCCGAGAGCGCTGCTTCAGGGGTCGCAGGTGGCGGCAACTGCTCGATGCGGCTGCGTACCTGGAGAACCAGGTTGCCATCTTCCACCACGGCCTCTACCAGATCGCCGGGGCGGTACTTACCCTGTAACAGACCTTCAGCCAGAGTATCTTCAACCATACTCTGAATCGTGCGGCGCAACGGACGCGCCCCATATTCAGGATTGAAGCCCTTCTCAATAAGGAAGTCCTTAGAAGGTTGTGGCACGACCAGTTCGATCTGCTGTTCTGTCAACTGCACACGAACGCGGTTGAGCAATAGATCGACGATGGCGTACATCTCTTCCATGCGCAGTGAATGGAAGACGATCACTTCGTCAATACGGTTCAGGAACTCAGGTTTGAAGGTATTCTTCAATTCGCCGAGCACCTTGTTTTTCATGTTATCGTAATCGGCCTGTTGAGCTTTCGCTTTGTCTTTCGACTGACGGAAGCCGATCGATGCCTCTTTGTTGAGCAGGGCAGCGCCGACATTCGATGTCATGATGATAACGGTGTTGCGGAAGTCCACCGTTCGTCCTTTGGCGTCGGTCAACTTGCCATCTTCCAGAATCTGAAGCAGCATGTTGAAGACATCAGGGTGAGCCTTTTCGATTTCGTCAAGCAGGATCACACTGTAGGACTTGCGGCGCACAGCCTCGGTAAGCTGACCCCCTTCTTCATAGCCGACGTATCCTGGAGGTGCGCCGACCAGACGTGCGGCGGCGTGGCGCTCCATGAACTCGGACATGTCGATTTTGATCAGTGCCTCTTCGCTGCCGAACATAAACTCGGCGAGCGTCTTGGCAAGCTCAGTCTTACCAACACCGGTTGGACCCATAAAGATGAACGAACCGATCGGGCGTTTCGGATCTTTCAGACCGGCACGGGCGCGACGAACGGCGCGTGCGATCTTTTCAATCGCCTCGTTCTGACCGATAACGCGAGCGTGCAGAGCCTCCTCCATCTGGAGCAAGCGCTGTGACTCTTCCTGCGCAATACGCATCACAGGGATGCCGGTCCACATTGAGACGATCTGAGCGATTTCCTCTTCGCCAACGACGGGTTTATCGCTGCCACGCTCGCGATGCCAGCCGGACTCCAGCTTGGCGATGCGGTCGCGCAGTTTCACCTCGCGGTCGCGCAATTCGGCGGCCAGTTCGTATTCTTGCTGCTGGATGGCGGCTTCCTTCTCGCGAAGCACCGACTCCAGACCCTTCATCGCCTCTTTGAGGTTGAGAGGAGCCAGAGAGTTCTGCATGCGTACGCGGCTGGCAGCTTCGTCGATCAGGTCGATGGCCTTATCCGGCATGAAACGATCAGTTATATAACGGCTCGCCATATCGGTTGCGGCTTTGAGCGCCTCATCGGTAATCGTTAGTCGATGGTGCTGCTCATAGCGCTCGCGGATACCCTTGAGGATCTCAATGGTTTCCTCGACCGAAGGCTCGCGGACAATCACTTCCTGGAAGCGGCGTTGAAGGGCGGCATCGCGCTCGATGTACTTGCGGTATTCATCGAGAGTGGTGGCACCAATGCATTGCAGTTCGCCACGGGCGAGTGCAGGCTTCAGGATATTCGCGGCATCGACTGCACCTTCAGCGGCACCAGCCCCGACGAGGGTATGCACCTCGTCAATGAAGATGATACAGTCGCGGCTGTTGCGAATTTCCTCGATAATCTTCTTCAACCGCTCTTCAAATTCACCACGATATTTGGTACCGGCAACCAGAGACCCGACATCAAGAGTCAGCAGGCGTTTACCAGCCAGCGTCTCAGGCACTTCGCCAGAGATCAGGCGCTGGGCCAGGCCCTCAACGATGGCCGTTTTACCGACGCCAGGCTCACCGATAAGAGCGGGATTGTTCTTATTGCGGCGGGAGAGAATCTGGATGACGCGTTCGATCTCCTGATGGCGACCGATGACGGGATCAAGGGTGCCTGCACGAGCAGCTGCCGTGAGGTCGATGCCCATTTGATCGATCGTGGGTGTTTTGGAGTGTTTGGGTTCGCGTTCGCCGGAGGCACCAGACTGGCTGAGCACCTGAATGGTCTGCGTGCGAACTTTTTCGAGGTTGACGCCCAGGCTTTCCAGGACGCCAGCCGCGATACCCTCTCCCTCACGAACCAATCCGAGCAGGAGATGTTCGGTACCGATATAATGATGATTCAGGCGACGAGCTTCATCAACAGCTAGCTCGATCACCTTTTTGGCACGTGGCGTCAGACCGATCTCGCCCAGGACGATGCGGTCGCCACGGCCAATGATAAATTCAACGGCGCTACGAACTTTGTTAAGTTCGACACCGAGATTGGCTAGAACTTTTGCAGCAACACCTTCGCCTTCGCGCACAAGGCCCAGCAGGAGATGCTCTGTACCAATGTAATTATGCTGGAAGCGTTGAGCTTCTTCTTGAGCGAGACTCAAGACTTTCCTGGCTCGCTCTGTGAACTTATCAAACCTATCTCTATCGTTCACCTGTTTGTCACCCCCCTTTCACAGTGGCAGAGGGTGGAACCGAGCCCTCTGTGTCGCTCAGGTAAACTATTTGCTTCATCATACAACACCCAACATACTGCGTCAAGGATAACAACCGTAGCCTCCCGTCTGTCAATAAACGCTCCTTACTTCTTACTGTGAAACAATCGACCTCCGCGCTGCCCTACTAGAGACGTGTACGCAGCGGAGAGGTCGGGTGGATCATCTGTTCAGGTACGACGTGCTTAACCAGCAAGTGAGCTTACTTTTTGTTGCCTCCGTATCTTCTTTGATGCGTTGACGAGTGGCTGTGCGGAGTTCAACGCGCTTCCTTCAGCCAGAGAGCGATAAACTGATGTCTTTCTACTCTGAGAATAACAGAGAAACGACTTGCCCTAGAATGATATGAAGTTGTACAGAAAGAAATGTTTCGCGTACAAACGACGTAAGGTGCTAGATAGTAGCTCTTTGACAAGCCGACGCTGGAAAGACTTCCTGTCTCACTTAGTAAACTGTGCATTCCATCATACTACACCTATTTTATAGCGTCAAGGATATCAATTTCTGATGTTTTTGTTTCAGTGAAGGTGTAGAGAAGGTTGCTACTGTTTTCACTACGAATGAAAAAAGATCGGGTTGAGTTGCTGTTTGGCTGCTCAACCCGATCCAGGGAATTCTGTGAAGAAGATGCGGTGACATGACGAAGAGAGGAATAATTTCCTACTCGCTCGCTTGTCGCTTACTCGTTGTTGTCCGTATCTTCTTTTGTGCGCTGTCGTGCTGCGCGGAATGCTTCGGCCATAGCGGTTAGCTCGCCATCGTCCCCGAGACCAGAATTGTCACCGGTTCGTTCGCGCTCGCGACGATCGTTCCGCTCGCGTCTGGGTGCATGTTCCGGCTGAGAAGCCGCTTCCAGCGAAGGAGTTGTTGCCTCCAGCGAAGGAATAGTTTTCTCAGGTATGGGAGCGGCTGCAACCGGAGCTGCTGGAGCTGCGCTGGTCTCTTCTGCACCTTCTGGGGCCGCCTCTTTGGCTTCGGCGGTCTCATCGGTTTGGCGGAGGCTCAGGCCCAGGCGGCGGCGCTCGGCATCGATACGCAGGATGCGCAGTTGTAACTGAGCACCTTCATGGAGCACCGTTTTGGGATCAACTCCTTGCGGAAGTTCTGACTGATGGATCAGACCCTCGATGCCGTCTTCGATGCGGGCAAAAGCACCAAAGGGAGCAATCTTTGTCACGGTGCCGGTCACCATCTGACCGGGGGTGTAACGCTGTTCAACTGTGGTCCAGGGATCAACCTCGGCGCGTTTGATCGAGAGAGCAATTTTCTTTTTCTCTTTATCGACGCTGAGAACCTGGACCTCGACTTCCTGGCCGACGTGAAGCACTTCGCTGGGATGGTTGACGCGGCTCCATGCGAGCTGGCTAATATGGACCAGTCCGTCGGCACCACCCAGATCCACGAAGGCCCCAAAGTTGGCGAGGTTGCTGACCACGCCTTTGCGCACTTCGCCGGGTTTGAGTTCATCGAGCAGTTCCTCGCGGCGGCGCTGACGCCATTCCTGGACGGCCAGGCGCTCCGAGAGGATCAGGCGATTCCGCGCCCGATTGATCTCGATGATTTTGAGTTGCAGCTCTTTGTCCTTCATCGCCTGAAGCTTGGCCGCAGTCTCCTGATTCTCGCCGCCAGCCGCAACCTCTTCGCGCTTGAGGTTGAGGATCTGCGAGATCGGCACGAAGCCGCGAATACCGGCGACATCCACAATCAAGCCACCCTTGTTGTAGTCAATGACTTTGGCTTTGAGGAGTTCGCCATTTTTGAACTGCTCTTCGGCGATGCGCCACTGGCGTTCGGTGTTGGCCCGTTTTAATGAGAGGACCGCATGCCCCTCCGACGTTTCGGGCTGGATCACATAGACCAGCACTTTGTCGTTGAGGTGAAGCTCACTAAAGGAACCGTAACCGTTGGCTGGCAATTCTTTGGTTGAGAGGACGCCCTCAGATTTGAGGCCAATATCAACCAGAATTTCGTCCTGGTCGATACGCACGATTACGCCTTCGACCACATCGCCTCGCTTAATGTTGATGGGAGTTGTTGAGAGTGCCAGCAACGCTTCCATCTCATTTTGGTTCATGTCTTCTACTTCGGGGTTGCTGTTGTTTTGCCCTTGTGGGTCATTGCCTTCGATCATCGTCTGTACCCGCCCGCTGTTAAGATTTTCCGCTGGCTCTGTCGAAAGGTCGCCGTGCTGTTGTGCTTGCATGGGTAAAAAACCCCCTTCGATCCACGGTTATTGCCCGTGCCGATGACGATCTCCCTGGCTTGTGCTGACAAGAGTATGCCGAGATTACTATTCCCGATATAGCTATCGGCGTTCCCTGTTACTGCTGCAACCCTTGCGCCCCTTTGAAGAGCGAGAAGGGCCTCATTATTGAGAAGCACGGGGAGTATATACCATCGGACCTGGGCTTATTCGGAGGAGGTACTCAGGCGGTCATCGTTTCGGTCTTCTGTACTTTGTTGTCATTAAAAAGTACGTATTGGACCTGTTGTTTGCTCTACAGAACGGTGATACGAAACGATACTCGCAGGCAGGTAAGCCATAGTACGACACATATAGTGCGCCTGGACAAAGCATACCCCCACTCGATGCTGTAATTATACCAAAAGCCGTCCTTGAATGCAAGACAATACGCAGCCTTTTAGCAACTCTCTCCGATGCCAAATTATTATATCACAATTCCACATTGTACCATAGTAATGCAAACTTTGACAGGGAAAGATCGCAAAATTGCGGGATGAAAACCCACATTCTGGACGAGGAACATGATATTTTTTTCTTCTTGCCGCTTCCTGAGCCGAAATGAAACACAAGAAGTCAAGAATATGCTACAATAAAACTATGGAGGTAGACACAACTGCGACGATCTTGCGCACCTTACGTGAGCGCCTGGCGCCCATCGAACGGGCCGACGTATTGATTGATACCGTCGAGGGCGAGCGACCACAGGCCCGGAAAGCGGCTGTTTTGTTGCCGCTCTTCGTGCAGAACGGGAAGCTCTCGCTTTTATTTATCCGCCGCGCCAGTACATTACGCGCCCATAGTGGCGAGATCGCGTTTCCGGGCGGCAGTCGTGATGCGACCGATGCCTCGCCCGTCATGACAGCACTCCGTGAGGCGTACGAGGAGGTCGGTCTGGAGACGACGCGTGTTGAGGTGCTTGGCCTGCTGCCTCCGGTATTTACCGTTGTCAGTAATTTTATCATTACGCCTGTAGTTGCGTATTTGCCCTGGGGGTCGGGCGAATTGCGCTTGCAACGCAGCGAGGTAACGGAGGTCATACTGGCTCCGCTCCACGAGCTGGCCAATCCTCTTATCGCTCGTCGCGAACAATGGACGCGTGGCGATGTCACTCGTACAGTATATTTTTATGATTATGGTTCTCACTGTATCTGGGGGGCGACAGGCAGGATGCTCAATGCGCTGCTCGAAGTTATAGTTGAGGGTGGACCGCAGGAACCATAGCTGCTGCAAAGGGGATGCTTGCTCCATAGTGACTTGAATGATGGCATCAATTGACCAAATAGTCATAGAACTCTTGTCAATTGGTGGCATTTGACTACAATAAACAGTGAAGGCTATAGTATTCTGAAATAAAGGTCTGTAGTGCGTACGTTGTAAGCTGTTCTTTGAAATTGCGGTTGGTCAGTACGTGTCCTTAGTGGAGAAAAATCGTGACATTGCCGACACCAGACGCTCACTTTTCGCAATCCCAGTCACAGCGACCACGAATGAGCCTACCAACTCACTCGATGCCTATATCACCCTCACCTTCATCACCTTCATCACCTTCTCTTTCTACCCCTTTCGGGTCTGCTGCTGATTTTGCTGAAAATGTTGAGCATCAACACGCCATCGATTTTGCCACGCACTCCTGGGATCTGGCGACCGGCGGGTTAAAAACACTGACCGCAAAACGAGAACTCCCCACGCGATCGGATCGACGAGCGGCGGGCGTCAAAGTTGATGATCGGGCTGTTTCACGGAGTTATACCTTTGCCCTGGTCATCCTGGCCTGCGTTGTGTTGATGCTGATCGGTGGGGGTGTGGTGTTATTTGTAATGCTTCAGCCATAACTGAATGGGAGTTACGCTGTTCACAAAACCTTTCACAATCTAGCTATCGCGTCATGCTACTCGCGGCTGGAATCCCGTGCAGGTCGCTGGCGTGCCTGATAGCCTTGAGAATGGCTCTGGCGAGCGTATCGGCTGCGGAGGCACCGACCATGCTGACGTATTGCGCTGCTTGTGCTGGATCAGACCTTGTTTGTGATCGTGGTCCCAGAGCGAGCGCAAAAACTGTGTCACCATCAAACATGGTATGTGCAGGTTGAATGACCTGCGCCATTCCGTCGTGCGCCATCTGTGCGACTTTATTGCACTGCTCCTTCGAGAGTGCAGCACTGGTGGCAACGACGGCAATAGTTGTGTTACCAAAGGGGTTGGCCGGTAAAATGCCATCCCCCAGTGGGTCACGCGCTCCAGCGATAATTTGCCGCGTGTCCAGATCAATAATATTGCCCAGTGCGTTCACGACGACGATCGCGCCTACCAGCGTGCCATCGGGAAGTCGTGAGCTGGCTGAACCTGTCCCTCCCTTCATTGCAAGGAGAGGGCCGACCAGTTTGCCCACCGTTGCGCCGGTGCCTCCACCGACGTTCCCCTGGGCAACGGGACCTGCGTTTGCCTGTTCGCAGGCACGATAGCCGGCGGCGGCATCTGGCCTGATGGTTGCGGAGCCAATGGGCAGATCAAAAATAGCGGCGGCTGGCACAATTGGTACGGTTGCGACGCCAACGTCGAGGCCAATGTTGTGCTCTTCCAGATAGCGCATGACGCCGCTGGCCGCGTCGAGGCCAAACGCGCTACCGCCGCTCAGCACGATGGCATGGACCTCCTCGACCATGTGCAGCGGGCGCAGCAGGTCCGTCTCGCGAGTGGCCGGTGCGCCGCCACGTACGTCCACGCCTCCGACCGCCGGGGTATCGCAGAGCACAACTGTACAGCCCGTCGCAGCTTCCAGATTTGTGTCATGCCCCACGCGAATGCCAGGGATATCAGTAATATCATCATGCATAAGTGGTAAATCCCTTTCTCTCTTTTGTACGTCTCCGGGCGTATCTATTTACAGTGTATCCTGCTCGTCTGGTGGCAGCACAACGTAGCGCCCCTTGAAGGAGACGGCCAGGCCAGCCTCGTTGCGGATCTCTGCCTGCAATTCTATTCGCGCCCTGTTATGTTTGCGAAAGGTCTGTTCCAGCCGCGCCACTTGTGTGGGAGAGGGCCGTTCGCAGGTGGCGCGAAAGTCGCTCTGTACCGGGAGCAGATAGCTGTTCGTGCTATCCTGAATAACAATTTTGCCGTGCAGTTGACGCTCTTTGAGGATGAGCCAGAGCTGTCCCCACCCGGCCAGTGTGACCAGTGCGTTCAGGCTGCCAGCAAATGCAGTGCCTTTATGGTTGATGTTTTGTGCAAGTGGCGCACTCAGGACGAGTCGCTGCTCATCGTAGCTCTCAAGGGTGATGCCTAAATGGCGTGTCACAGGGATTTCCAACCTCAATGTTTCCTGTAGTTCCAGTAATAGCTGCTCCATAAATAGTTTCCTTAGAAAATAGCCTGCGCGGCGTGAAATGGTGCTTCTTGCGGCGCGAGGTCAGATGGATGGGGGTCTGCTTCCCAGAGAGAGGCAAATCCTGATGCTGTTTCTATCTCAGTATATATTATCGTCGATACCCTGTGAAGTGCGCTGAGGAGAGTGATGCGATCATTTTAGCAATAAGAGTAATAATAGACCATCAATATAATATATGTGTTTGATTATTGCGTTTTGCGCGAAAAGGTAAAACGGTATATTGATTTTTATCTTGATTAAATGTTATTCTATAGTGGGGATTCCAGAGATGGTGATGGCTGTGACTAGCCATAAAGCGGTCATAAATGTTCTTTTCATGTAGGAGTTGGCGGATTTTATGGACGAAAAGCATGAGGCTCGGACCTGGCCTGAATTGTTGGGATTGTTGACTGAGAATTCCAGGGAGCGTAACCGTATTGCGCGTGAGGTTGGGGTACAATCTGTCACGCTGGTACGCTGGGTAAAGCAAACGGCCAAACCGCGCGAGGAAAATATGCGAGCATTGCTCAGCGCGATCCCTCATGACTACTATCACGTATTTGCCCGCCTGAGTATGGCGGATTTTCCCGGTCTGGTTGTCGAACATCGGAAAGGAGTTCTTGTTACACCTGATCCTCCACCAGAGTTTTATACGCGCGTCTTGAGGGCATACGCCCATACTCCATCTGCGTTGTATCCGCATGCGTTGCATGATCTGATTTTGCAACAGATTATCGTGCATATGGACCCGGAGCGTCGGGGGATGGCCGTGCGTATTGTGCGCTGCGTGTCGCCTCTTCCGGGCCAGAAGGTTCGCAGTTTGCTTCAGATAGAGGGAATTGGGACCGGTCCCTGGCAACGAGATCTGGGGCAACAAATGATCTTTCTGGGGGCGGAATCGCTGGCCGGGGCCGCCGCGACACACTCTCGCCTCATGGTGGTGAACAGTCGCGATGAACATACTCTCTCGCCTATCCATTGGGAAGAGCATGAGCAGAGCGTAGCGGCAGCACCTATTTTGTGGAAAACGAAAATTGCCGGCTGTTTGCTCATTTCTAGCGTTCAGCCGCATATTTTTAGCGAGACCTATGTATCGTTGGTGGAGATCTATGCCTATCTCATGGCTCTGGCGTTTGAGCGAGAGGCTTTTTTTGATCTTCAGGAGATCAAACTTGCGCCTATGCCGCAGTATACGGAGCAGCCACGTTTCTTGCAGCATTTTAACCAGCGGGTGTACCAGAAGATGAATGAGAGTATGCTGGAGCGCCAGCCCATCACATTTTCTGTCGCGCAGGAACGTGTCTGTCAGGAAGTCGAAAGCGAAATGTTGCGCTTTTTATCATCGCGGATTGAATAAGAAAAGGCGGCGGGCGCGATCGTGTCCACCGTCTGATATGATTATTTATGGAAGGAGCCGCATTGTATGGAGGAGTTTCGACCGGAAGAGAACCGTTATGTCATCGATCAAGAGAGTAGTGTCGAGATGGCCCGGCTCATGGAACTGGATATCCTCACGACGAAGTGTATGGGGAGCCTCTTTCCTGCCGATATCGATCTCTCTCTTGTTCACGATGTGCTAGATGTGGCCTGCGGACCCGGGGGCTGGGTATCGGAGGTCGCCTTCGCCCATCCCGAGAAACGGATCGTTGGCGCAGATATCAGCCATGCGATGCTGAGCTATGCTCGTGCCTATGCTGATGTGCAAGGGTTAAAGAACACTACGTTCTATTATCGCTCTGCTACCGAGCCACTAGATTTCCCCGCTAATTCGTTTGATTTCGTTAATTCCCGTTTAATGGTGGGTTTTATGTGGAAAGAGGCCTGGCCGAAATATATACAGGAGTGTGCGCGGATCATACGGCCCGGGGGGACCATTCGTTTGACGGAATCTGATTGTGCCAGCGGACTCAGTGCCGGCAATAGCGTAGCCCTTTCGTGGATTAACAGAATGCTGGTGCGGGCTTTTTGTCGTACCGGGAGAAGTTTTTGCGCTGATGAGGATGGCTATCAGGTTGGCGTCACTCCCATGCTGCCAAAATTCCTAAGAGAAGCAGGTTTCCAGGACATTCGTGAGCGACCGCATCTCTTAAATTTTTCGGCTGGGACCGAGGTCCATCAGCGAATGATGAAGAATTTGCAGGTCGGGCTTAAATTGGTACAGCCGTTTTTGCTGAAAACAGGGGTGACAACTGAAGAAGAGGTTGAAAAATATTATCAGCAGGCAATGACTGATTCTATGAGCGAAGACTTCCAGGCTGCATGGTATTTCACCAGTGTTTATGGCGTGAGAGGAGAAAAATAAAACGAAGAGGGCTGGCTCACAGGCCAGCCCTCTTCGTTTGCCCTGAGTCAAGAGCGAGCCGGGATGATGGCCTCGCGCAGACGGTTCATCGACTGCTCCACCGTCTCTTTCTGGTTATAGACGGCGGAACCGGCAACGAGCAAATTAGCTCCTGTCCGTACAACCTGGGGGATCGTGGTGGCATTGATGCCCCCATCGACCTCAATATCGCAGGAGAGGCCGCGCTGCTCGACCAGCTGGCGAGCCTGCGTGATCTTGGAGAGCGTTTCGGGAATCAACTCCTGTCCGCCAAAGCCCGGATTGATCGTCATAATCAGCACAAGATCGATCAGTGGGATCATATCCTGGAGCATAAAGACCGGTGTAGATGGGTTGAGTGCAACTCCGGCCTGCTTCCCGGCGGCCTTGATCTTTTGAATATTGCGATGCAGGTGCGGACTGACCTCATAATGCACGATGATGACATCTGCTCCCGCCTGCGCGAACGTCTCAATATACTCCTGGGGATTGGTAATCATGAGATGCGCTTCCAGCGGCAATTTCGTGCAGCGGCGCACCGCCTCGACGACCAGCGGCCCCATTGTAATATTGGGGACGAAATGACCATCCATGACATCGATCTGAATACGCTGAGCACCTGCCGCTTCAGCTTCACGAACCTGCTCACCAAGCCGCGTGAAGTCAGCCGAGAGGATAGAAGGGACAAGCCCGATCCTGGTATGTTCCACTTTTCTATTGCCTCTTTTTTAATGTCGTCGCAGCCGCGCTATCAAGCATCCAGGTAACTTCGCCCTGTGACGGCTGCACAATTTGCGCCGGGTACTCGTCCGGCTGATGATCGCCCTCCAGCACAGCCTGGACCGCATCCTCTTTATCTTTCCCGGTGATCAGGAAGAGAATATGCGTCGCGGCGTTGAGCAGGGGAGGGGTGAAGGTCAGGCGGGCAGGTGGTGGCTTGGGAACGCTAACCGGCATGACCAGGCGCTGTTGTTCATGCAATGATGCCTGGTGCGGGAAGAGCGAGGCTGTATGTCCTTCTGGACCCATGCCAAGCTGGATCAGATCAAATTTGGGTACGCCGCTGGTGCCACAAACGTTGCGCATCTCCTGCGCATATGCCTCTGAAGCGGCGTCGCGATCGGCCTCATCAGCCGGCGTACGATGGATCTGGTTGGCAGGGATTGGCACCTTGCTCAGCAAGACCTCTTGAGCCATATGGTAGTTGCTGTCAGGGCTATCGGCAGGGACGCAGCGCTCATCAGACCAGAAAACCTCGACCAGATTCCAATCAATCTGGCTGACATATGGCTCAGTTGCCAGCAGGCCATACAATTTTTTCGGTGTGTTGCCGCCCGAGAGGGCGAGCGTAAAGCGTCCATGCGTCACAATCGATTCCTGGGCAACCCGGACGATGTATCGGGCCGCCTCATGACTCAAAATGTCGGTATCAGGATAAATGGCAATATGCATACCTGCTCCTACGTGTTATTCGGCGAGCATCTCAAACACTTCGTGTAATGCCGCCTCATAAAGGTGGTCGCGACCGATAATTTCTAGTTCATCATGTAACAGAATGCTGGCGTCTTGCGGTGTCGCGACGTTAACGTTGCGTTGTGGGAGCGCTCCTCCCTCCTCTGGCAAATGAGCAGAAGTAAGGACGTTATCGGTCTCGTCCTCGCGATTAATTGTGAACGTGGCACGCTTATTCTCGACGGTGCTGCTCAGGCGCACCAGACAGAGCGACCCTGGCTGTATCCCCGATTGCACGCGTGGTCGAATGTGAATGCTGCCTTGTCCACTATGTCCCAGTTTTGTGGTGGTCTCCTTGCCGGGAAGGTCCATGTGCAGCGGCCCCGTATTGCGCACAATATTCCAGATATGTGTGCCGGTCTCGGGATCATGCAGGTTCTCTTCGCCGCCGTTGACCTTCCAGTTTAGACTATTTTTCAGCCACCCCGCCAGCAATAGGGCGCGGGTGGGATTGGGAGAGATATCTCCCTGCTCATTGGCAAGGTGTCCAGCAATAGGCGCAACGGCATGTTCCACCTCGATATTGTAGACACCGGCCAGGTATGGTTTATAGGCAGGTACATCAAAAAACTGAGCAACAAGCTGCCGCCAGGGAGTGATGCGGCCCCAGTTGAGGTCACTCAATGCACTATCAGGCACTTCTTGTAAGAAGGTTGAAAGTGTACTGACGCTCTGTTCAGGAGTAAGGAACGTATTTGAATCGACAATGACTCTGCTACTCAGATCGGTTAGCTTGTGTAGAATGGTCTCATCCTGGGGAGGATCGCCCAACCACCATAAGTAGATCGGCAGATCGGGTTTGAGTAGCGGCTGAATAAGGGACGCAGAGGCGCGAGTGGCTGCACCAGAGGCCAGGATTGTGACCTGCTCGAAGCTGTGGCGCATAATGTCGGAAATGATAGGAAACGAGCGCAGAGTGGCCCACGTCGTAACATCGGTGGGAGACTCTGCGCTCGTGTCCAGAATCAACAAGACAACTCGCGCGATATGCGTACTAGAAAGGTTGCGCAGGAGTGCGCTTGCACGCTGGGCAGAAGGAATATCTTGCGCACAAATCACAAAATTGAGGACACTCGTACGCACATTCATGTTCTGGCTGATACGCACGTTATCAGCCGACATACGCCAGAAGTAGGAGAGAGTTGTCTCCACCTCTTCCATGCGTACCACTTTACCTGCCCAGGGTAAACGCACCCCTGGGGTCTCGGCGATTTCCTTTGTCATTCCCGAACCCCTTCATAGTTTGAACCGCGATGTTCGCAAGGACGGCACTGTGCTAACGTTTTCGTCACTACAAACCAAAGGTTGAGACTAGGGTCTGCGCCACCGATACCCTTCACGCCAGATAAATTCGTCGGCAGCCTGTGGACCCCAGGTGCCAGACTCATAGGTCAGAATGCTGGAACGTGGTTCATTCTGCCACTCGTCGAGAATGCCCTGAACAAAGCTCCAGGCTGCTTCTACCTCATCGCGTCGGGTAAAGAGGGTAGAGTCGCCAAGCATGCAATCGAGCAGAAGGCGTTCGTATGCCTCCGGTTGCTGGCGTACAAAAGATGAGCCATAGAAAAAGTCCATATTCACGGAGCGGATCTGCATATCCGTACCTGGCACTTTAGCACCAAACTTGAGCGAGATGCCTTCGTCTGGCTGGATGCGCAGCGTTAACGTGTTTGGCTCAACCTGTCCCTGGGCATCACTGCGCTTAAAGAGCATTAGCGGTGCCGTTTTAAATTGGATCGCAATTTCGGTAACGCGCTTTGGTAGATGTTTCCCAGTCCGTAAGTAGAATGGTACGCCTGCCCAGCGCCAGTTGTCAATAAAAAGTTTCATGGCGACGTAGGTTTCGGTCGTCGAGGCTGGATTGACCCCGTTTTCTTCCAGGTAGCTAGGAACCTGCTGACCGCTGACCCAGCCCGGCCCATACTGCGCACGAATAGTGTTATTGATCACATCGCGTCCCACCAGTGGCTGGAGGGCATGCAACACCTTGACCTTTTCGTCATGAACTGCATTCGCTTCAAAGGCGATCGGTGGCTCCATTGCGACCAGCGTTAGCAGTTGAAGCATATGGTTTTGCACCATATCGCGAATGGCCCCGGATTCTTCATAGTAGGCTCCACGACCTTCGATACCGATGTTCTCGGCCACCGTGATCTGGACGTGATCGACGTAGCGCCGGTTCCAGATCGGCTCGAAAATGCCGTTCGCCAGGCGGAAGACCAGGATGTTCTGGACCGTCTCTTTTCCAAGATAGTGGTCGATACGATAGACCTGATCCTCTTTAAAGACCTTACCGACCTGACGATTGAGTTCGCGGGCCGAGGGCAGATCGTGTCCGAACGGCTTTTCGACAATGATGCGCGTCCAGCCTTTGCGGTTCCTGTTCAGGCCAGCCGCACCAAGATTCTGGATGATTTCTGGGTATTGGCTGGGAGGCGTGGACAGATAGAAGATGCGATTCCCGCTGGTGCCACGCTCCTGATCGAGCTTGTTTAACAGGTTTGCCAGCTTTTCGTACCCAGCAGGATCATGGAAGTTGGATTGCAGGTAGAAAAGGCCGGAGGCAAAACTCTCCCACACCTGGGGGTTAACGGGCTTTTGCCGCGAAAATTCGTTCACCGAGTCAAGCGCTTGTTTACGAAACGTTTCATCGTCGTAGGGGCGTCGTGCAAAGCCTACGACCGAGAAGCCCGCAGGGAGGGGATGCTCCAGCGCCAGATTATAGAGCGCTGGGAGCAACTTGCGGTGCGTCAGGTCACCGGTTGAACCAAAGATGACCATGACGCACGGTTCAGGGCTTTGTTTAATGCGTAGCCCCTCTCGTAATGGGTTGGGCGCCTCGACTACGCTACGTTGAGGCATGAGCAATCTCCTGATATATTTGCTAGAAAATTTTTGTTATTCTGCTGATTTGACGGCGTGGCCCCCAAATTCCTTACGCAGAGCCGCAATAACCTTTGCGGTGAAGGATTCGTCCTGACGTGAGCGGAAACGCTCAAGCAGAGAAAGAGTAATCACAGGTGCCGGGACATCGGTGTCGATGGCTTGTTGGACGGTCCAGCGACCTTCGCCGGAGTCTTCGACATAGCCCCGAATGCCCGAAAGATCGGAATCATGCTCAAAGGCAAGTTCCGCCAGTTCGAGCAGCCAGGAACGCACTACGCTGCCCTGGTTCCACAGATGAGAAATGGCATGCAGATCAAGGTCATACTGTTTGGCCGCTTGCAGGATTTCAAAACCCTCTCCATATGCCTGAAGCATACCATATTCGATACCATTATGCACCATTTTGACAAAATGACCAGCGCCGGCAGGACCACAATGCAGATAGCCATCGGGTGGTGCCAGCGATTTGATGATCGGCTCGACATGTTCAAAGGTAGCTTTTTCGCCGCCAACCATCATACAATAGCCGACCTTCAAGCCCCAGATACCACCGCTGGTGCCGGCATCCATGAACTGGAAGCCCTGTGCGGTCAATTCCTGACTGCGACGAATCGAGTCGTGATAGTTGGAGTTTCCCCCGTCGATAATGATATCGCCCTTACTGAGTAGCGGCGTCACTTCGTTAATCATGTCGTCGGTTGCCTGACCAGAAGGGACCATAATCCAGACGATACGTGGCGTGTGTAGCTTCTCAACCAGTTCCTGTATGCTATACGCGCCCTGTGCGCCTTCCGTTACAATCTCATCCGTCTTGGCGGCGGTGCGGTTCCATGCGACGACGGTATGCCCGTCACGCAGCAAGCGACGAACCATGTTAGCGCCCATGCGCCCCAATCCAATAAAGCCGATCTCCATGTTTTTCTCCTTACAACTGACGGGCGAAAACTATTTCGTTGCCCATACGAGTGTTGTTATTTTCATTCTGTTAAAATAGTCGATCAACGGCACGACGGCAGCATCATCTCTGCATCCATGCTGTTGTGCTCAGTAAGAGGGACAGCGCTTGTCCGCTGTCCCTGCTCACTCAAGCGTGATGAACTTGATGACTGTGTGCTGAATCGGTTGCGATGCCTGTGATTAGTGCGCAACCTGACCGGCGATTGTCTGCCTCTTGCTCTCGATCCCGGCAAACAACTGATGGAACGAGTCGGCAAATTTCTTGACGCCCTCGTCCTGGAGCTGTTGCGTGATCTGCTGGTATGAGATGCCCTGGTTTTCCAGGTCATCCAGCGTGGCCTTTGCTCCGGCGATATCGTTTCCGATGGTCTTGCTGACCTTACCATGATCGCGGAAGTTAACGATGGTCTCCAGCGGCATCGTATCGACCGTATCGGGTCCGACCAACTCCTCAGCATACAATACGTCGCGATAAGCGGGATTCTTGGTGCTGGTGCTGGCCCAGAGCGGGCGCTGCACATGTGCGCCGACGTGCTTGAGCGACTCGAAGCGCGGCGTGCCGAAGATGCGCTCGAACTCCTGGTAGACCAGACGGGCATTGGCAATCGCGGCCTTGCCTTCCAGGCTCTTGAGCTTCTGCTGTTCGGCGGCATCGCTGGTGGCCTTGATTTTGTCGTCGAGCAGCTTGTCAACCAGCGTATCCACGCGGCTTACAAAGAAGCTGGCGACCGAGGCAAGCGTGCTGACATCCTCTCCCGCGCCGTTGCGATCTTCCAATGCGCGGATATACGCATCGGCCACATCGCGATAGCTGTCCAGCGAGAAGATCAGCGTGATGTTGACGTTGATCCCTTTGCGCAGGGTCTCGTAGATGGCCGGAATGCCCTCACGGGTCGCCGGGATCTTAATCATCAGGTTGGGGCGCTCAACCAGCTTCCAGAAGCGCTCCGCCTCATTGATTGTTCCCTGGGTATCATGAGCCAGCTCAGGAGAGACCTCCAGGCTGACGTAGCCGTCTTTGCCCTCGCTGCTGTCATAGATTGGGCGCAGCAGGTCGGCAACAGTGCGGATGTCGGCGATCACGACATCTTCGTAAATCTCGTTGGTGTTTTTGCCCGCTTTGACCAGCTCTGTGATCTGCTCATCATAAGCATGGCCTGCGCTGATCGATTTCTCGAAAATGGTGGGGTTGGCGGTGACGCCGACGACACCATCTTCGTCCAGCATCTTTTTAAATTTACCAGATGCAAGCTGAGCGCGATCGATATTGTCGTACCAGACGCTTTGTCCCTGATCTTTCAGTTGCAACAGTGGATTTGTCATGTTGTGTCTACCTTTCAATGTGTTCCATGTTGCTGCGTGCGTTTGCCGCTTTGTGCAGCAACATGGACGATTCCCTACAATGTTTGCTCTTACCTTTACTCTCTATAATGTACGCAACCTCTATGCGGGGGTACGAGAGCCGTTCGTGGCTGCGTGCTCAATCGCGCAACCATGAAACGATTAGAGTACCTTTTTGGCCTGCTCTACGATATTGTCAGCGGTGAAACCGAACTTCTGGAAGACCGTTTTGGCAGGAGCGGAAGCGCCGAAATGATTGAGGGTCACGGTTGTCCCCTGCAAGCCGACATAGCGGTCCCAACCCATCGGAGAGGCCGCTTCAATGGCGACGCGAGCGGTGACGCTCTTTGGCAGAACCGCCTCTTTATACTCTGCGCTTTGTTCCTCAAACAATTCCCAACTGGGCATACTTACTACACGAACGGCTATCCCCTCTTGATGCAACTTATTGGCAGCATCCAGGGCGAGCGAAACCTCGGAGCCGGTGGCGATGAGGATGATCTGAGGAACACCTTCGCTATCTTGTAGCACGTACGCGCCCTTTGCGGTGTTACTTGCCGCGCCCAGTTGTGAGCGATCGAGCGTCGGGAGTGCCTGTCTGGTCAGCGCAAGGGCGACCGGGCCATGATGACTGATTGCTATGCGCCACGCCTCCGCCGTCTCGTTGGCATCGCCAGGACGCAGCACGGTCAGACCAGGAATGGCACGCAGAGCCGCCACCTGCTCAACTGGCTGGTGTGTGGGGCCATCTTCGCCCACGCCAATGCTATCGTGCGTGAAGACATAGATCGTCTTGATGCCCATCAGCGCGGCCAGCCGGATCGGTGGACGCATGTAGTCCGAGAAGATCAGGAACGTTGCGCCGAAGGGGATCAGGCCACCATAGAGGGACATACCATTCATGACGCTGCCCATTGCATGTTCGCGGATGCCGAAATGCATGTTGCGTCCGTTCTCATCCGGTCCGAAGTCGCCCAGTCCCTTGACATAGGTATTGGTCGAAGGGGCCAGGTCAGCCGAACCGCCGATGAGGTTGGGCAGTTTGGGCGCAATGGCGCTCAGTGTTTTGCCGGAGGCGGCGCGGCTGGCGAGTGCCTCACCAGTTGCGAACGTCGGAATATCGCTATCCCAGCCCTCTGCTAGCTGCCCGCTCAGCTCTTGCTGCCACCGGGCTGCCAGTTCGGGATACGCGGATGCATAGGCGTTGAAGCGTTCCTGCCAATCCTGCTCCTGGGCTGCGCCACGCTCGACGGCCTGCCGATAATAGGTGAGGCTCTCTTCAGGAACATAGAACGGCTCCTCTGAGGGCCAGTTGAGGTTGCGCTTGGTGAGAAGCACCTCGTCTGCTCCCAGCGGCTCGCCGTGCGCCTTCGAGCTATCTTGCTTGTTGGGGCTGCCGAAACCGATGTGGGTGCGGACAATGATCAGCGAGGGGCGCTCGTCGGCCTGAGCTGCCAGGATCGCCTGTTCCACTGAGGCCAGATCGTTGACATCAGCGACGCGCTGAACGTGCCAGTGATACGCTTCAAAGCGGCGGCCAACATCTTCGCCAAATGCCAGATTGGTTGAGCCTTCGATGGTAATGCTGTTGTCGTCGTAGAAGTAGATCAGTTTGCCCAGCTTTAAGAAACCGGCCAGAGAGGCAGCTTCGGCTGTAACACCCTCCATCAGGTCGCCGTCGCTGGCAATGGCGTAGATATAGTGGTCGATCAGGGTGTGATCGGGGCGGTTGTACTGGCTGGCGCGGAAGCGTTCTGCAATCGCCATGCCAACGCCATTGGCGAAGCCCTGACCAAGCGGACCGGTGGTGGTCTCGACGCCCGGGGTGTGTCCGTATTCCGGGTGTCCGGCAGTGCGGCTTCCCCACTGACGGAAACTCTTCAGTTCTTCAAGCGGCAGATCGTAGCCGGTGAGATGGAGCATGCTATAGAGCAGCATGGACGCGTGACCAGCGGAAAGGATAAAGCGGTCGCGGTTGGCCCATGCAGGATTGCGTGGATTGTAGTGCATGAACCGGGTCCAGAGCAGGTAGGTGAGGGGGGCAAGGGCCATCGCAGTGCCGGGATGCCCGGAGTTGGCTTTCTGGACCCCATCCATCGCGAGCGTGCGAATCGTATTGATGCAAAGCTCTTCCAGAGTATTCTTCTGGATGGGCGTCTGTTCCTGTATTGTCATCAATCCTCCGTGTACGTTTTGATTTATTGTATCTGATACACTAAGTCGTTACCCATATCATATCACATCCTCTCCCAAAAGGTAGTGGTTGAGACGTGCTGATATTTGGGCCAATCGATGTTTAGGGTAACTATGTGTGCAACTTGCTCAAAAATATGGTTGCTTCTCTCATGCATCTCGCTTGGCCTTCTGTTGCAACTCATAGAGCTTGCTGATCGCCTCAATTGGTGTTAGCTCGTCAATTGCAAGGTTTTTTAGCTCTTCCACCAGTGGATGTGGTTCGGCTGCAAAGAGGGTCATTTGCCATGCTGCTGGCATGGTCATATCGCGCATCGTCTTGCGGCGCGTTTTGGCATCGCCTGTGCGTTCTAGCTCTTCCAGAATCTCCTGTGCGCGATGGATCACCGGTCGGGGAATGCCTGCGAGCTGGGCGACATGAATGCCGTAGCTTCTATCTGCACCTCCTGGTACGATTTTGCGTAAGAAAATGACCTGCCCATTTTCTTCGGTGACGGCGACATTTAAGCAGCGAATACGTGGTAGCAACTGGGCAACCTCTACCAGTTCGTGGTAGTGGGTGGCGAAGAGCGTGCGTGCGCCACAGCGCTTGTTGTTGTGCAGGTATTCAACAATCGAGCGGGCAATCGCCAGACCATCATAGGTGCTGGTACCGCGCCCAATCTCATCGAGGATAATCAGGCTGCGTGACGTGGCGTGGTGCAGGATGTTGGCCGTCTCCACCATCTCCACCATAAATGTGCTCTGCCCGGTTGCCAGATCGTCCTGAGCGCCGATGCGGGTGAAAATGCGATCTACCAGCCCGATAATCGCGGACTCGGCTGGCACATAGCTGCCAATCTGCGCCATCAGTGCTATCAGAGCCACCTGACGCAAATAGGTCGATTTACCGGCCATATTGGGGCCGGTGATGATGGAGATCTGGGCCTCCTGATTGGAAAGGTTGGTGTCGTTCGGGATGAACGGTGTATCCGACTGCGTTTGCTCCACCACCGGATGGCGTCCGGCAACGATATGGACGATATCGCCGTCGTTGAGTTCGGGCCGACAATAGTTATATCTAGCCGCTACTTCCGCGAGGCTGAGATAGACATCGATTTCGGCAAGGGCGTGGGCAGTATCGAGAATGCGTTCGGCGGCATGAATGGCGATATCGGAGCGGAGCTGGACGAAAAACTCGTTCTCTATCTTGTTGACGCGATCCTGCGCGTTGAGTACCAGCGTCTCGTACTCTTTCAGATCGGGCGTGATATAACGTTCGCTGTTCGTCAAGGTCTGACGGCGCTTGTATTCGGTTGGCACGCGGTTGAGGTTGGAATTTGTGACCTCGATAAAGTAGCCGGTGGCGCGATTATAGCCGACCTTGAGCGTGCTGATGCCGGTGCGCTTGCGTTCGCGCTGCTCTAGATTGGCGATCCACTGCTTGCCGTTTTGCGATGCATCTTTCAGCTGGTCAAGCTCTGCATTGAAGCCCGAGCGGATAATCCCACCCTCATTGATGCTCAGGGGCGGCTCGTCCACAATGGCCTGTTCGATCAACTTGATAATATCGTCATTGTCGCTGAGCCGCTGGATCACACGCCAGAGCGAGGGCTTCTCCTGTTCGACCTCTTTTGTGAGCGTGGAGCGGATCTCGGCGGCAGATTGCAGGCTGCTGGCAAGCGCGACGAGATCACGCGGGGTGGCGATGCGTTGTCGCACACGATTGATCAGCCGCTCCACATCGCCGATGCGCTTGAGCGATTCGGCGAGGCGGGCCTGGAGTAACGTGTCATTGAGCAACTCAGTAATCGTCTCCTGGCGCTGCTGTAAGATGGGGAGGTCGAGCAGCGGTTGATTGATCCAGCGGCGCAGCAAGCGACCACCCATCGGGGTGCGCGTCTTATCGAGTACCCAGAGCAGCGATCCCCGCGTGGAGCCGCTGCGCCCGGTTTCAAACAGTTCCAGGTTACGGCGGGTATAGGGATCGAGGGTCATAAAGTTGTTGACATGATAGGTTTCCATCGCCGTGAGGTGCTGAAGTAGCCCTTTTTGCGTCTCCTGCACATAGGAAAGCACTGCTCCGGCGGCGCGAATAGCCAGCGGGAGATGGGCGCAACCAAAGCCCTCAAGCGAGGTCACCTCAAATTGTTGCAGCAGGCGGTGACGGGCATCATCTTCGGCGAAGTAGCGCGAGTCGTGCGGCGTGACGTGTCCAGCCAGGCCGTTGAGCAGTTTTACAAGAGGTGCGAAATCGTCTTCGTCCTCTTCAACGTCGGGGATCTCAGCATTGGCGTTTCCGTTACTGCCGACCTTCGTGACCTGTTTCTCGTTCATTACGGCGGCCAGCCAGCGCCGCTTGCGGCTGCCGGGGCGACTGTAATGAGCTTCGACGAGGACCTCTGCCGGACCGACGCGGGCGATCTCCTGTTGCAGTGCCAGCTGGGGTTCGGGCGTGC
>JAICIM010000377.1 GCA_025928885.1 Ktedonobacteraceae bacterium
CCGCCATCAAACTGTCTTTACCCATAAAGCCTGGAAGCTTGCCATCAATGACCTTGAAGATATTATCAAAGACAAACATCGAAACGATAATCCCAACGGTCTGTAAAAACTGCGACATGACGGTGCCAAACATCCCTTGCAGCCAGAAACTTGTTGCACCCTGTCCTGAGCGGCCTGGTAAGGCCCAGCAGGCGATACATGGGGCGCTGATGACTGTGAAGAGATCAATCAGTAAGATACGTACGATCAGTTGTCCAAAAAGCATTGCTGACATCGTGAGGGCCAGGAGTTCCAGGATCAGATATGGCAGTATCCCAAATAAGCCCGAAAGTAAACCGCTTATGGCCCCGTTTACAGCTCCACCAATGCCGTCAGTGAAGAGACCTTTAACAGTTCCGGCTATACCTGAGAGGAGACCACCACCGCTGCCGGTTAATATTTTCTTGAAGGAATCGCCGAAAATGGATTTGAAGCTGATAGCACCTGGCATATTTGTAGAGTGGGTTTGCAACGTATTCGCCCACGTCAGAAAGGCAGAACACAGGCCGTTATTCAATCCAATGAGAATACTGACGAGGGCCAGGCTTATATGGGCCGCGATAAGAGCTACCAGGATGCGAGGAATTGATTCTGCTACATCGGCATAACGGAACATTGATCCCGAGACCATGATGCGAATGCCGTTGAATAGAATGAGCAAGACTATGAAGGCATCGACGATAGCGACACCACCTGTCCAGAGCTGCTTTACGCCATCTTGTCCTACTGTCAAATCGGGCCTGGTAAAGAACATAAAGGCATCGTCACCAATGGGATCTTGTATCTTGCCAGCATTAGGGCTTTGACTGGGGGCGAGATCCGCGCCATCGGGATAACAGTTTCCTTGCGCGTCACACACATCATGAGGCTGTTTAGGGCTGGCATACGAGGTGGGCCGAGAAACCCCTGTTTGATGGGTGGTAGCAACTTGCTGCGACCGGGCCTGTTGAGTGGATGGTGCGAGCAACGCTGTGATGGAAATCCCTAGTAGAAAAAGCCAGAAGATGAGATCGGTACGCCGAAAGAAACGCTTTTTCCGTTTTTGTGGATGCGCCACCAGACGCATAACAATATGTTTGACCATAGCTTTTTCTGTCCTTTTGTCAACTGGATGTAATGATCCAGATTAATCAAGGTTTCAGCAAATTGTTCAGGATATGTTCCACATTCATCGTTGCATGATGACTAGCTGGTAAATATCTATCTATGCACCTCTAATAGTAGACAAGTTGATGTATATCGCATAGGAGGAAAGAGGGACAAATCGTGATAGCACCTGTTCCTTACTTTTTGACAATGTGATTTTTCCGGGCAGGATAGTTCAGCAAGAATCCTTCCCTCTATTCTCCTGGTAATCTGTGGATGGGTATGCTAAGTATCAACATAGTATGCCTTTTTGCGCAAGAAGAGCTTTTCTATTGAAGGAGGGGTGAATGGTGAACGGGAAAACTGAGATGGTGCCGGGATTTGATGTTGAATCGCTCAAGGTATTGGGGCGGCTCATTGGAGGGCTGGAGCGATTCGCGCTGGAGAACGCCGTCCCGGAGCAATTTGATCCAGCCGATCTCTTTGATGAGGGCGAGCAGACCTTTTTTCTCATTCAGGGAATGGCCGATTTCTGGAGTCGGCAGAGCGGCGTCGATTTCTGGCAACATATGGTTGATCTGGTAATCGGTGCGCATAGCCAGCGACAGGCCGATTTAACGATGGTGATGCTGGGAACGCCACGCATGCTCTCGGTCCTGATCTCGTTGGGTAGTGAGAAGGCGACGCGCACCATTCTGGAAGGTATCTTCCCGGGCATTCGTTTGCAGGCCGTGACCTCCGAAGAGTTGGCCCTGACCCTCTCCTCTCATTTCGCGGTGCAGGGCGTGATTACAGGTATTCCCAGCCGCAAGACCCCCGGGACGGAAGGACGCGACGAACAGCAGGAACAGAATCAGATCACACGTTCTCAGGGCGCTCAGAGCCGTTCGCAATTGGAGCGCGTCGTCCGAGGCATGCATGGCGCGACCTGGGCCTATATGGTGCAGGCCCATCCTCGCCCGCGCAATAAAGTCGTCGAAGAGCGCATGAAGACGGTCGATCTATTGACTCAGGTCACCTCGCGGTCGCGGGCGCAATGGCAATCGACAAAGCAGGGCAGCTTGCAGACAACCACGATTGAATCGGAGAGCCAGACGCAGACGTACAGCGGCGATATGGTCAACTATCGAGCGCAATATCTCATCAAGCTGCTTGAGCATGAGTTGATGCGGCTGGATCAGGCGGCGGCGGCGGGCCAGTGGATCGTCAGGACGTATTTCGGGGCCGATAATGCTGATGATGCACGTCGTCTGTCGTCTTTGTTGTTGGGAACGCTTGGCGGTGCCGAGTCGCGACCAGAGCCGTTGCGTGCTCTGTTCTGCCAACCGCGCGGTCAATCATTGGAAGGGTTTCACACCTTTCTCACCTCCCACGAGATTGCCTCGCTGATCCAGTTTCCGCGCGAGGAGGTGCCAGGCTATGCCATTCACGACCATGTGCTCTTCGATGTTGATTTTCATGCCCCCGACGAACAGACGCTGCCGCTAGGCGCTATTCAGCAGAACGGGAAAGATACAGCCAATACTTATAACATCTCGCTCGATGCCCTGACAAAGCACGCGGTCGTGATTGGCGTGACTGGTAGCGGTAAGACAACCACCGTGATGAACCTGCTCGATCAGGTCGTTGAGGCCCGCAAGCCCTTTCTGGTAATCGAGCCTGCCAAGACCGAGTATCGTTCGCTACATAGCGTCTTCGCGCGGCGGGCTAATGTGCGCATCTATACGTTGGGCAATGAGATGGTCGCCCCCTTTCGGCTCAATCCCTTCGAGTTTGAGGCCGGCAATGAACCGGGCGAGGTCTCGGTGCTCACCCATATCGATTTCCTCAAGGCCGTCTTCAATGCTGCCTTTCCCCTCTATGCCCCGATGCCGCAGGTATTGGAAGAGGCGCTGCACGAGGTCTATGAAGATAAAGGTTGGGACCTGACCAGCGGTATCAATCGTCGTT
The DNA here is from genome assembly GCA_025928885.1 of Ktedonobacteraceae bacterium. Classification (GTDB taxonomy): domain Bacteria; phylum Chloroflexota; class Ktedonobacteria; order Ktedonobacterales; family Ktedonobacteraceae; genus JAICIM01. The sequence continues at coordinate 3,076 of JAICIM010000377.1, forward strand.
TGCCCGATTGGTCGGAGCGCCACCTCTATCCGATCTTTCCAACGCTCACGGATCTCTACTATAAAGTGGAAGAGGTAACGAATCGGTTGGGCTACGATGACGAGGTTGAAAGCAACGTCAAGGCTGGCTTGAAGGCGCGTATCGGCTCATTGCGCATCGGTTCAAAGGGCCTGATGCTCGATACAGCGCGTGGCGTGCCGATGGAGCAGTTGTTTGCGACGCCAACTATTCTTGAGTTGGAAAATATTGGCAACGACGATGAAAAGACATTTTTGATGGGCTTGTTGCTGGCGCGACTGTACGAGTTCCGGCGCGTGCAGGTAGCGACGGGACGTGTGCCGGGTGGGCTGCAACATCTTATGGTCTTTGAAGAGGCTCATCGGTTGCTTCAGAACACCTCGACCCATGTGGATACTGAATCTTCGAATATGCGTGCGCAGGCCATCGAGGTCTTTACCAATATGCTCTCCGAAGTGCGGGCCTATGGACAGGGCGTGCTGGTGGCGGAGCAGATACCGAGCAAACTGGCTCCTGATGTCTTAAAAAACACTAACCTCAAGATTGTCCATCGTCTGATCGCGCAGGATGATCGGCAGAGCATCGGGCAGACCATGAATCTGAGCGCAGACCAGCAGACGCATCTGGGCATTCTCACTCCTGGTATGGCTGCCGTCTATGCTGAGGGGGCTGATCACGCCTATCTGGTACGGATGGAGAATTATAAGCGCAAGATCGCGCCGCTTCCTGATAAAGCGCTCAAACGAATCAGCGGCGACTATGCCTCTGTGCGCCCTTTCCAGACCATTTTAGATATTGACGAGTATGATGTGCCGCGCTCGACCTTTGGTGGGCCAGATCCCTGGATGTATCAGGCAGCGGGCAAGCTGCTCGATTCAGAGAAATGCAAAACGTTATGGGCAACGATCCTGTTGCGTCTCATCACCAACCCTTCAGCAGCCTTTCAGGTCTTGTTGCATATCTCGGGGCATATTGAAAACGAGATGGCCCATCTCTCCCGGGAGGATCACAACACCTTATTGCGCATGATAATTGTGCGTGGAAGCGCCGAGTTGATGCATACACGGGGCGCTCACTTTGGTTGGACCTATGCGCAGACGGAAGAGCTACGCGCTCTGTTGACCAGCGGTTTACTGTATCTTGCCCGCACCTATTATCTGGCACGAGTAGCGGACCGTTTAGAACCTGATGAGGCGGGCCGCTGGAATGCTCCCGTTGATCAATTGTTAGATAAGGCGAGCAGGCAACTGGCCGAGTTTGCCAACCGCTATGAAACACTGATGCAGCGCGGACAGGGACCGTTTATGGGCTGTGTGCGTTGTCCCATGAAATGTTTATTCCGCACGGATGTCAATGCGTTGCTCTCGCCCAGGAGCCGCCAGTGGATTGAGGATGAACTGAATAGCGAGGAATACGAAAACGAAGAGAAGCGACGCGAAGCTGTGGCGGATGCTGCTACGAATCTTACCCGGAGCTGGCAGAGCGACGATCAGGAAGGTGATATGGAGGAGCGGGTGCCAGCAGTGAGTTACTGTGCGATTCTGCATACATTGTCAAAGATGGGCTATTCTGAATATGAGCAGAGAAAAATGAGCGAGCCGATTGCTGATATCCTGTTTGAAACAATGTAGGGAAAAGGTTAAGCAGTAATAAAAGAAGGAGCTACAGAATGTCTAAAATAGGAGATATGGCAAAAAGACAGGGCTTTTCAGATAAAAAGATTCAAGCCCGAAGAGATAGAACCGTGTATAGGACGGAGAGGAGAGGGGCGCTTGGTATAAAGAAAGAGATAGGAGAGCGGTTCAATAAAAACCTAGCAAAGCTTGACAGCATGCGTACCAATCGAGTGAACGAAATAAATACGTCAAAAGCAAGCGCGAAAGCAGATGTTACCACCAATAAAAATGATAGTAAGGTCCAGGTGCAGGACAAAGTAAATAAAGCGCAAGGAGAAGTACGTAACGCGCAGAGAGAAGTGCGCAACGCACAAACCAGGGTAGAGAGCGCAGAGAGGGCGGAGAGAGGAGCGCAACGCAGGGTAGATAAAGCGCAAGAGAACGTCGGTAAAACGCAAGAGAACGCCAATAAGGCAGAAAAAATGGCGAGCGATGCAAAAAAAGAAGCGAGTGATGTGAAGACGAAGGCGCAGGATGCAAAAAGAGAAGCTATGCGATTGGAGCAGGAGGCGAAAACCGCAAGAACAGAGGCAACGAATGCGAGAGCTGATGCGATAGATGCAGGGGAGAAGGCAAAAGATGCCAGAAAAGATCTGACGGAGGCGGAGAGCCGAGTAAAGAGAGCTGAGCGAGCGGTAGCGAGAGCTGAGCAGCGGGTAGTGGATGCAAAGGGAAAAGTGACGGAGGCCAGGAGCGAGGTGGGGAAAGCTGAGCAGCGGGTAGTGGAGGCGAGAAGGGAGGCGAGGAGTGCAGATAAAGAGGCGAAGAGTGCAAAAAGCGCAGCAGATAGAGCAACGAATAAACCAGAACTAAGGGAACAGGCGGAAGAGAAAGCAAAAAATGCGCAAGAGAAGAGCGAGGCGCAGAAAAAGGCTGAGACAGATCTGAAGATAGCGCAAGGAAAACTGGATACAGCCGAACAAGCAGAGAAGCAAGAGCAAGCTAAACTGGACAGGGCGCAGAGGCGGTTAGATAAAACGACGGGTGAGCTTACAGCAGCACAAGATGCATCTCAGAAGGCAGATAGAACATGGGCTGAAAAAGATACGCAGGCGAAAGCAAAAGAGGATCTAGCAGATAATCTGGAGGCAAAAGCAACAGAAAAATGGGGAGAAGCAGTCACGGCGGCAGGAGCAGCAACAGCACTAGAGACGCAATCGGTGATAGCAGATAAGAACGCGGATATTGCCAGGGCAGACCTGGATACGGCAAAAACCAGTCTGGAGGCCGCGCAGATAGACCTGGAGACCGCAAAAAGCGAGTCAGTGCATGCCAAAGAGGGACTGAAAGATGCGAAAGAGGCACTAGGACAGGCAAGAAAAGATGCAGCGAGTATGGAAAGAGAGGCAATGCGGGCCGAAAAAGATATAGATATTGAAGCTGCACGAGCAGAAAGAGACATAGATGTAAAAGCTGAGGAGATGAAGGAGCGACTGGAAGAGAGGGTAATGGACCTTCAATCTAAATTAACGCTGGATTACGAAAATAGCATAGCTACGCTGGATAGGCAGACCAGAGAAATGATTTTCAAAGAAAGATATCTGAAGAAACAGATGGCACTGCAGAGAATGCAGCTTGCAGGGCAAATAATCAGTGGAACGACCAACAAATTGGCCGAGGGTTATCGGGGAGCTTTCACTACAACCCTTAAAAACTAGAGAGAAGGGAGCGTGAAACGTTCCCTCTTTTCCCCTGGTAATACCTTACACTTTGTCTTATGCTAGGTAGTGGCCTATATATACCTCGAAAAGATAGGAGACGCTACCATGCCGTCCATCAAATGTGCATCCTGTGGGCATCGCATGCTGCGCCCTAACGCAACACAGACCTGTACAAATTGTGGCGCTCCCCTCCGGTTGCCACCGGAGTTGATGGAAGAGGAGGGCCAGCAAGCGCTTGTGGTCTATGGTTCCTCACAGGTGGTTCCCGCGCGGCCAGCTCAGGTGAGTGAGGAGCAGTTGAGGGCGCTGCACCCCTATCCCACCCCGGCCCAACAGATCGTCCCCGCTCATCAGCAAGCGCTCGACGTAAATCCGTTCGATGCCAGCGCCGCCAGCGTGCCGCAGGTCTTTACCGGTTCGTCCGAAGTGCCGATGGCCCCAGTTGAGGAGCCGTGGGAGCGTGAGAGCCTGCCGCGTGGCTTCCCCAAACGTCCACCAGATATTTCGGGAACGCTGGTTCTGGTGCAATCGCAGCATGAAATTCGTCGGAATAGTGGCCTCGGGAAAGCGCTGGTCGATGCCATCTTTCCAATGCCGAACG
>JAICIM010000332.1 GCA_025928885.1 Ktedonobacteraceae bacterium
ATTGGGCCAGAGGGCTTCAGTCGAATACTCAGAGCCTTGATTGAATGTTTTCAGGTTAAGCAGAATAGCTGCAATAAGGTCGTGTTCTGACCGCATGAACTGTTACACTGGGCTTGACGATTGTGGAAAAGCATTCATTACATTGACGTTCATTGTATTGAAAGGAACGACGATGAGAGCATTGCAATGGCATCAGGTGCATGCGTGGCGCTTGTCGCAGCATGGCCTCACCCCGCGTTTCTCCTCGCAAGATTTGACTCTGGCCGTGACGCGTACTGCCGGGATTCAGGCCCAGGTGATGTCGGCTGCCGAGCTGGCAATGTGTACGCGGGTGGAAGGACTCTTCCCACGCGATGTCCAATCTGCTCTCTGGCAGGATCATACCCTGGTGAAAACCTGGGCTATGCGTGGCACTCTGCACTTGCTTGCGGCCAGCGAACTTCCTCTGTATGTCGCCGCACAGGACTGGCAGCTTACTGAGAGATGGGTGAAGTATTTCGCTGAGTTCGGCCTCTCACGAGCACAACAGGACGCCTTTCTCCTGGCTATCCCATATGTTTTGGAGCAGGAGCAGAGGCCGCTGACTCGTCTGGAACTGGCTGACGCGGTAGCCAGACACACAGGAATTGCTCACTTGCGCGACTTGATCGTATCTTCGAGCTGGGGAACTCCCCTGAAACCATCCGCCTATCGCGGGGATCTCTGCTTCGGACCGGGCCAGGGGAAGACAGCCACCTTCATGACCCCCAGAAGATGGATTGAGAAATGGCAGCGCATCGAACCGGTTCTGGCTCTTCAAGAAATAGCCCGGCGCTATCTGTGGGCGTATGGCCCGGCGACCACAGACGATTTTGCCTTCTGGTGGGGATGTACGAAAACCGCCGCCAAAAACCTCTTCCAATCGATAGCGGAAGAACTGGAAGAGGTCGAAGTAGAAGGGTGGCATGCCTTCGCACTGTGTGCAACCCTTCCGCTCATCCAAACAGTTGAACCGGCAGAGCAGATCCACCTGCTGCCCCTATTCGATGCCTATACGATTGGGGCGCCACGCGATTGCGAACCCCTGCTCGCGCAAGCCTACAAGCGCCAGGTCTTCAACCTTCAGGGATGGACCTTTGCAGTCATTCTCGTTAACGGCTCTATTCAGGGAATCTGGCACTCTACCGTCCGACGCTCACATACCGTCGTCAGGGTGAACATGTTTACCTCATCTACCGCCTCGATCCGCAAAGGGATTGAAGCCGAAGCGGAACGGCTCAGTCAACACTTCGAGAAGAAAGTCTTGCTGGAATATGCATAGGCGCTATCATAATTGCTATAGAAGCCGTTCCCACGCAGAGACAAAGGGGCAGAGCTAGCATAGATAGGCTATACTGAGCAGATGATGACAACATATATGATTTTCCTGCGCGGCGTGATGCCGACTGGCAAGAACAAAGTGCCGATGGCGCAACTGCGCGATGTGCTGACACAGGCCGGTTTTGGAAATGTACGCACCTACATTCAGAGCGGGAATGCATTTGTAGACAGCGATTTGTCGGCAGAGGAAACTGAGAGCCGCATCCACACCCTGATCAAAGAGCAGATCGGGGCCGATCTCGTTGTTGTGGCCCGCACTGGCGCAGAGGTGCAGACCATTCTCGACAACAATCCGTTTCGCGAAGGCTATGATCTGTCACGCGTCTTCTTTGCCCTGCTCGCACAATGGCCCGCACCTGAAAAGGTTGAGGCGCTGCTTGCCCAGGACTTCGGCGAGGAGCAACTGGCAATCACGGGAGGCGCGGCCTATATGCATATCCCAGGCACCTACAGTCGTGGGAAACTGAGCAACAACTTTCTGGAAAAGAAGCTCAACGTTTCCGCAACCATGCGCAACTTCAATACGCTCAGCAAAATGGTAGCGATAGGGAAAAGTTGACCCAATTAAGAAGAGACAAGATAGATTTGCAAATAAATAGATAATCCTAGCAAACAAAACAATAGAATTACAGCGCATAATACACAATATGGTATTCTTTTTGCCCATAACCATTTTCTATTATTGCAAGCTCTATTATGCTCTAGCGCTTCTAACGCAACCGTTGTTGTGAAATGGAGGAAGCTGGCTTCATCATCCGCCTCGAATGTATCAGATCCAGGAGCGAGCAGAGAAGATGGTGGAACAGGATATTCACTATGATAGTTTTGTACCAGCATTACCTGTAATATTGCAAGCAATGAACAAAAAATTGCGATACCAGCAGCAATCAAGAGTCCAGTAATTATTGCCTTCCAAAAAGATGGAATCGTGTTGTGATGCATAATATTCTGTAGCACGTTCAGATAGGGAAGGCTAAAATAGATGGCAGTGAGAAAGGCAGAGATCAATGTCAGGTAAAACTGGGCTTTTGTCTCCAGTATCTGTTTTCGATTGGCTTCCTGCTCAAGCATCTTTGAACTGTAGGTAGAAAGCGTCTTTTCAAAATCTACGTGTTTTGCAGTAGAATCAGGTAACATGTGACCTCTCCCATCATCAAAGAGTCAGAAGCTCTTCCATTTCACGCCATACTCATAAAAAGATCACGTTGCTACTGGGGGAATTGGTTTCTTACAGCAGAGATTTTATGGGTACAACAGCCCTTTCGGGCTATGCCACACACCATAGTGTATCCTTTTGGTAAAGCTCAAGAGTGCAAGAGTATATATATATGATGAACATGCCTGTGCAGAAAGGTTTCTTATAACTTTTAACAATCGATCAAACAGTCGTAGTTGCGCGACTGTATAGCGCCGGGGCCCCCAAACTCAAAGGAGCCACCAGGCGCGATACAGTCGCGCAACTACGACTGTTTTGAGCGTTGATTTGTTCCATTTCATTAGAAATCTTGCTGCCTTAGAGATACCATTACGAGCTAGAAAAAGGACTATTCATGCAAACAACCAGTATTCCAACCCAACAAGCAGCCGATCTTTTGATGCATAAAAAGACGCATTTCGCCCTCTGGCTCCCCGCCGTCACGGAGCCAAAGCCCAGGCTGATTATCGGTACCTTTCAGCAGGGCGATCCCCCAACATTGGCGCAGCAACAGGAGTTCACGCTGTCGCCCTCGACAAAAGGGGTGGGCTTGTGGGATATCGCGGCCAAAGATTGTCAATTGACAAATGGCACGATCTACCATTACTGGTTTGAAGTGACCGATACCAACCGCTACAAAGAGAGCCATCCACGCATCCTCTGTACCGATCCGTTCGCGCTCAACGTCGATTGGCGCTTGCTCTCACCCAAACCCGATGATCCCGCCTTCAGCGATGAGGACCGCTACCCCGCCGGAGTTGTGCTCTACAAAGATGGCGAACTGCTCTCCTGCGATCCCGATGGACAGCGGCCCGATTGGCGCAACGATCCGCCGCTGGAGAGGCTGCCGGTCAATACGCAACTGGTCATTTATGAACTGCCGACCGCCTGGGCGCGAACACGCAAGCAAGGCGGCGTGAAGGTGGCAAGCGGGACCTTCCGCGACGTGCTGGCGCTGGTCGATCCTGCCGCCGTCCCCTTCAGCTTCTTCGGCATCGCCGTCTTGCAGGAGGGACGCGCACATCTGCGCGACCTGGGCGTCACGGCCATCGAGCTGTTGCCGCCTGCCGATAGCTTTGTCAGCGAGGGCTGGGGCTATGCCACGACCAACTACTTTACGCCCGATCACGACCTGGGTTCCTACAGTAACGAGCGCAAATGCGCCCCCGCGACGGAGCTTTCGCGCCTGATCCGCGCCTGCCACCAGAACGGCGTGCGCTTCTTCTCCGATGTCGTCATGGCCTTCGCCGCCCGCAATCCCTACCGCTCGATCAACTTTCCAGATTTCTTTGTCCAGGCCAACGCAGGCGATCCCGAAGAATACTCGGATGGCGTCAGGCGCGACGGCTTCGGCAGCGATCTCTTCAAATATGCGCACGAAATCGAAGCCTACGATCCCTTCAGCGGCGAGACGAAACAACTGGTCCCGGCCCGCTCGTTTATGCTCACCTACCTCGACCACTGGATGCGGGCCTATCGCATCGACGGTATCCGCATCGACAGTATCGTCAATATCGCCAACTGGGATTTCGTCGAGAGCTTCAAAGATATGGCCCATCGCATCTATCAAGCCCGCTGGGTTGAGCAGGAGAACGAGCCAGAGGTCGCGGGCGCTCGCTTCCTGGTGACGGGCGAAGAACTTGCCATGCCGCTCGATCTTATCCATCAGAAGCGCGTCGATAGCCTGTGGAACGAATACTTCAAGCGCTATATTCGTGCCGCCATCACTGGACGCGCCCACCCGGACGAGGAGGGCTTTGAGGAGATGGTGATGAAGATGGTTGATTGTCGCCGCCTCGGCTTTGGCGATGGTTCCCAGGCGATCAACTATGTGACCTCGCACGATGTCGAGGGCTATGGCAACGAGCGGCTCTACGATTACCTCAACAATAGTGGAATCAGGGAGAAGGAGCAGCGCATCAAACTGGCCTTTTCCTGCCTGATTACCGCCGTTGGCGTGCCGATGATCTTCGCCGGAGAAGAGTTTGCCGATCAGCATGATACGCCAGCCGAGGGGCCAGAGAAGCAGCTCGATGCCGTCAATTTCGAGCGGCGCGACGATCCCTGGCGAGCACGCATCGTCGATCACGTCGCCCGACTCGTCAGGCTGCGCACCAACAACGAGGCGCTCTGGTTCAACGAAACGAGCTTTATCCACAGCGATTTCAACGACGGCAAGCGCATCATGGCCTGGGTGCGTGGCGAGATCGGCAGCAGCAACATGGTGGTCATCGTCGCCAACTTCAGCGATTACGCCAGCGAGCCGCGCTCCGAATACGTCATCAGTAACTGGCCCGAACTACCGAAGGGGATGCGCTGGCAAGAGATCACGCAAGAGAAGGCCGTCCCGACCGAGCTGGCCGGACGCGAACCGCTCTCCCCCTGGGAGGCAAAGGTCTACGCCGCCGTCCCCACCTCCAACCTGCCGAGCTGGCTCACCTTGCCTGCGCTGATCATTTGATCGCTCCGCCGATAATGAAACATTGATTGTCAGAGCTTCGTGTCCTTACATTATGCGAGTTGTCGGACTAGCGCCAGAAGAAAGGCTATACACGTGAGTACACACTCTGAAAAACATCTGGATGAGACGCTACGAGAAGAGGTTGCGGAACATCGCGCGGTGGAAGGGAGTCGTTTGAGCCGGGACACCGATGTCCTCAATCCCTTCCCCCGGTATCGCAAGATGCGCGAAGAAGATCCAGTCCACTATAACGAAGAAGAGAAGCTATGGGTGATATTTCGCTATGATGACGTACTACGCATCGTCAACGATTCCAGCACGTTTTCATCGGAGCGCGTCTTTGCACGGCGGCGGCAAGATGAGCAGATGACCGAAGAGGAGCGGGAGGCGGCGCGGAGCCTGTTGAGTACTGATCCGCCGCGCCACCGACAACTTCGCAACCTCATCAGTCAGGCGTTTACACCACGCTCCATCGCACAGCTGACGCCACGCATTACGGAGATCGTCAACGAGCGGCTCGATCTTGTCATCGATCAGGGCAGGATGGATATTGTTGGAGATCTCTCGTACCCACTCCCGGTCATCGTCATCGCCGAAATGCTTGGCATCCCCACTTCAGAGCGCGATCAGTTTAAACGCTGGTCGGATGCCATCGTCAGCCCACGCGAGGAAGAGGCCATCCAGGCGTCACGCGAGATGCGCACCTACTTTAAGGGGATCATCGAGCAGCGCCGCAAGCAGCCCAAAGACGATCTGATCAGCGACCTGATCGCCTCGCAGATCGATGGGCAGCACCTTACTGAGCCGGAGTTGTTGAGCTTCTGCATCCTGTTGCTGGTGGCGGGCAACGAGACTACCACCAACCTGATCGGCAACGCCTTTCTCTGCTTCGACGAGCAGCCCGAGGTCATGGACCAGATGCGGGCCGATCAATCCCTGATCCCATCGGCGATTGAGGAAGTGTTGCGCTATCGCTCACCGGTCCAGCTGCTAGTACGCGCCGTCGCCACGGATACGCAGATTGGCAAGCAGCCTGTTCGCGCGGGCGAAGTGGTGGTTCCCTGCCTCAGTTCGGCCAACCGCGACGAGACACAATTTCCCAATCCTGATGTCTTCGATATTCGTAGAACGCCCAACCGCCACGTCTCCTTTGGGCATGGCATTCACTTCTGCATCGGCGCTCCACTCGCACGGCTCGAAACAAAGATCGCGCTCACCATCATGCTTGAGCGGCTCACCGACATCCGGCGCGAGCGCGACAACCGCAAGAGATTGTCGCCACTAGAACCCATCCAGAGCACATTTGTCTACGGCGTGAAGCATTTGCCCGTGACGTTTAAACGAGCGTAACATATAAAATTGTTGGTGTTGCTTGTATTATACGGGCATGATTTATCACGCCCGTATAACTCACTTATTTATCTATTACATGTAAATAATGCAATAAAAACTCTGAAAAGAGGCTATTGGCCCAGGCGAACCAGGGGCGGGTGAATTGCGTCGCATCGTCGGCATCGAAGCTTTCGTGCATATAGTTTGTGCCAGCCGTTGTGCCGACGAGCAGGTCCAACACCTCATCCTGCTCCTCGCGCGAGGTGGCGGTCAGCCCTTGCATCGAGAGCGCAATCGGCCAGATATATCTATGTGGCGTGTGAGGACTCCCCACGCCTCGTGCGGCCTGGCCCTGGAAATAATAGGGATTGCTCGCGCTTAACACAAAACGGCGCGTGCGCAGATACAATGGATCGTTCGCCGGGCGATACTGCATGTAAGGAATAGCGAGCAGGCTTGGCACGTTGGCGTCGTCCATCAGGTTGTAATTACCAAAGCCATCGGTCTCGTAGGCGTAGATGCGGCCAAAGCGCGGATGCTCCACGACGCCGTAGGTCTGGATGCCAAATTCGACCTCAGATTGCAACTTGCTGGCACGATCCGCCAACTCTGTAGCGCCGTAGATCTCGCGGGCCATCGTCGCCAGATAGCCCAGCACAACAACCGCAAACATGTTCGCCGGGACCAGATAGCCAAAGCGGCAGGCATCATCGCTGGGGCGGAACCCTGACCAGATCATGCCCGTAAAGTTCACACGCGTCCCACGCCCCGCAAAGGGCAGCGAATCGGAGGGCGGGGACGGCTCCAGCCGCTCAAAGCGATACTCAGAACACTCAGTATGATGCTGCTCCGTCTCCATAATCGCGAGAATCGCCTGGAACATGCGCAACACATCGTCGGTAAAGATCGTCTCGTCCCGCGTCGCCTGCCAGTAGGTATAGCAGAGTTTGAGCGGGTAACAGAGCGAGTCCAGCTCGTATTTGCGCTCCCACACGTCCGGCCCCTGTTGTGGCCGATCCTGCGTATGCCCCTTTCCGTTCGGCTCACGGTTAAATGCGTTGGCGTAGGAATCGATCTGGAGATAACACGCCTGACGCTGGATCAGTCCACGTAACATCCGCTGGAGCGCGGGATCCTCCGCTGCCAGCGCAATATAAGGATTGACCTGAGCCGATGAATCGCGCAACCAGAGCGCAGGAATATCGCCGGTAAAGACAAACGTTGTCCCATCTTCAAGCAGTTCGGTCGTCGTCTCCAGCGTATTCGGGAAGCATTGGGCAAACAGCGTCGCCAGTTGCGTCTGCTCCCCCAGTTGCCGCTTTACATCCTCAATACACTGATATACCGTCTCATAACGGTTTGTCGCCATCTGTTCCTGTTCCGTTTCCATTTGTTCGATTGCGAACGATATTCAAATGTCGTAGTTGCGCGACTGTATCGCGCCCTCGTGTCGTAGCCGCGGGAGTGTAGAGCGGCAGGTGGCGCCTTTTTTAATTGGTGCGGGCGCGAGAAAGGAGCCGGGGGGCGACACTTG
>JAICIM010000686.1 GCA_025928885.1 Ktedonobacteraceae bacterium
ATCGCCGCTCGTTTGACGCTGTATAGCGCCCCGGATGCGCTGCAAGGAGCGATGGCGGCTGGCCTGCTGGGCGGCGGCTCACGCTTCCTCGGCGTCACAGAAGATACGGGGCGCTTTCTCGCGGGAGTGCTGGCAAAGACTGGCGATCATTTGCCAGAAACCGATGAACAATGGGATGATCTGGCGCGTCAGGCGGTTCGTGAGCAGCGTGCGGCTGGCCGTTTCGTTCCAGGCTTAGGCCATCCAGTGCATAAAATCGCCGATCCGCGTACAGAGGTCATTATTGCGATTGCCGAACAGGAACATCTGCGGGGACCACACCTGCGCCTGTTTGAAGCGATTGGTCGCGTTCATCCCGAAATACTTGGTCGCAAGCTGCCGCTCAACGGCGCAGGTGTGGCCGGTGCAGCGCTCGCCGATCTTGGGCTGGCTCCCGAATTATTGCGCGGCGTCTCCCTGCTTGCGCGTGCGGCTGGCCTGCTCGGACATATCGCCGAAGAGTTGCGCAACCCGATCGCGCCCGCTATTTACGCAGCCGTCGATCGCAACGCCGTCTATCAGCCAGCAGTTGACAACGAGACAACAGAACAGCACTAGCCAGATCTACTTAATACTGCCTGCCACGTGCGCAGGTCTTATCCTAAGGAGGAATGTATGGCAAACATTGTCGCTGTCCTTGCCACCACCCATCACCCGTTCTTCTATCGTGCCAGCACTGCCCCGCCGGAGGAGAGGCCCGACTTCGCAGACGAATGGGTGCGGAAGGTCATCGCTTACCGCGAGACGCTGACCAGAGCCAGGCCGGATGTGCTGGTCATGGTCGGCTCCGACCACTTTCACCAGCTCTTCTACGACAACATGCCGCAATTTTTGATCGGCAAAGCCCCCTTCTACGACGCGAACTACTACAATGAAGAGCGCGAATTTGGGCTACCCCGCATGATGCTCAAGGGACATGAGGAACTGTCGGCCTATCTGCTGCGGGCCGGACTTGATGCCGGGTTCGACTTCGCGTTCAGCAACGAACTGCGTGTGGATCACAGTATTACCTGCCCCATCATCACCACGCGTCCCCAGGCGGACCTGCCGATCGTCCCCATCTACACCAACATCTTCGCCCCACCGCTGCCACAGCCCTGGCGCTTTGTTGAGCTGGGTCGCACGTTGCGCCGCCTGCTTGAAGCCTGGCCCAGCGAAGAGCGCGTCGCCGTCATCGGCACCGGCCATCTTTCCCTCGAACTTGGTGGACCGCGCCAGTTTGGTCCTCATGGTCCCGATCCCGATTTCGACCGTAAAGCGGTGGAGTGGATCGCCTCCGGTGACATCGAAGGCGCTCTGCGCGAGGTCTCGCTCGCCAGCCTCTGGGAGCCGGGCAATGCCACTCATGGCTTCCTCGACTTCATGCTCATGATGGGGGTTGCCGGGCCGGTCAAGGCCGATTACGTCGATTCCCTCGACCTGTTCCATACGATGGAGGCATATTTCACCTGGTATCCGAAAGGAGCCGATGCATGAGCAAGTATCTCCTCAACAAGTTTCTCTTCACCATCGATCGCGACCCGGCGCTGGTTGAGCGTTATCGTGAAGACCCCAAAGGCACGGTTGCATGGTGGGAAGCTGAACGGGCCAACGCCATTCTGAACCTGCCAGAAGGGGAGGCGAGCACCTGGCTACAGTTCAATGACGAAGAGCGGGAGGCGCTCTCAACCCATAACTACGTCAAGCTGTTCGAGCTGGGGGCGCACCACTTCCTGACCCTCACGCTCTTTATCGCCCTGTTCGAACGCGACTACACCGAGCCGCTGGGCTTCCAACTTGAATATGCCCGCAAGCTGCAACACTTGTCGCTACCCTATCCCGATATCACTACTTAACCGCCCAACGTTTTTATGGTTTTTACAACCAAACCTGGGAAGGTAGTACGAAGCCGCGCGGCTTCGTACTACCTTCCCAGGTTTGCTCATATTATTCTTGAAAGAATGTATTCATGGAAATACGAGAAACACCTGCCAATCATCCTGATGCCATACGCTTAATGGACGAACTCTCTATTATTTTGGAAGAGCTGACGGGTGTGAGCGGAATAAATTCCTTTGATCCTGTTGATACCTCCCTGCCACGCGCAGTGTTTGTCGTCGCTTATAACGACAAGCAAGAGGCCATCGGTTGTGGAGCGATACGCCCTCTGACACAGGAGATAGCCGAAGTCAAACGGATGTATGCCAGAAGCCACACGCAAGGGGTTGGCACACAGATCTTATCGTATTTAGAAGGGCAAGCGCAACGCTATGGCTATACGCATATGAGGCTGGAAACCCGGCTCATCAATACGCAGGCGGTATCTTTCTATGAAAAGAGAGGATACCAGCGCATCCCGAATTATGGGAAGTATAAAAATAGAAGTGAAGCAGTTTGTTTTGAAAAATGCATCCTCACCTGATAACGATGCAAGAAGAAGGATCATTTAAGTATGGAGTAGTATTCTGCTACTGCTATATCGTGCTGTACCCCAATCCAACACATCAGCTAATTTTTGCCGAAATGCTTCTAGCTCTCGCTCTTGCTCAGCTATATCTACTTCTCTAGCGCCTCTCCACACCAATTCAATCTCCACGCGTTCTGGAAATGTTTCGCTTTCAGAAATATAACGTGCCACTGTCCCAGGAAAAGTATAATTATCTGATTGTTTAATCTCTACTAATTTTTTCTTCAATATACTTGTTTTACCACTCAATATTTGAACAAGTATAAAAGTAATACGTAAATCATTATCTGTAGGTGGAACACGCCAGGGAGGAGTACTTTTGCGCGGACGCCCCGTAATATTTCGCTTATACCTGTCAAGCTCTTCTAAAGGTATCATGATTGTATGAGATGCTTTTACAGCTTGAAGGCGCCCTTCATTAACATATTTGTAGACACGTGTCTTAGAGATACCAAGTCGCTTCGCTGCATCATCTACAGAAACGTAATTGGGGATATCAGGAATATCAATCTGCTCACTCATGGACACAGTTTATTGGTAGTAAATAATTCAAGAAAGATGTTTGATTTTAAACCATTACATAATGGTTTAAAATATGTTATACTTACTCCATCGACATATTTGACCCGTAGAGGATGTTAGAATGGAGGCAAACACATGCACAAAGAAGTTCTATCATTGATCGATATGCAACAGGACTATATTAGCAGTGAGGAAGAGATGGGCTACGATGTTCCTTTTGCTACCTTGACCTGGGAACGCTGGCTGGAGATGCAAGCTCGTATGCTGCAGTGCTTTATGCGGTTTCAGCGGGCTATCGATCAACGACAATCACGTCTGGCGCTACTGATCGCGATGGAGATGCAAGAGATTAGTACAGAGATGCAAAAAGAAGCCTGCACGTGGATCGGGGTCTCAACGAGATAATATGGCGACTCTTCCATGTTGTCATCGATAACCAGAAACATTGAAGGCATTTTTCATGGCCCGCCCCTTCCTAACGTGGAGAGGGGCGGGCCGAGTACTTCCGAATCAGTTCAA
>JAICIM010000183.1 GCA_025928885.1 Ktedonobacteraceae bacterium
ATCTTGCATCAGCCCTGGCAACTTGCCCTGCTCATGGCCGCCGTAGTTCTGCTCACCATCCAGGCTATCGTCATCAATCGGCTGGCCGGTATTCCGTATCCGCTCTGGAAAGCCCCTGGCCACGATTCGGGCGAAAAGTGAAGGAAGTATTGATTCACTTTCATTTATCCTGCATGCGCGGCACAGCTTGCATGAATCTCTAATATATCCTTGAGCGTCAGCAGATGATGTTCCAATTGACGACGGACAGCGCAGGCAATCAGTGGCCGCGTCTGCTCCACATAATCTTCGATCAGATCTACCACGGCATCCTGGGTGACAGTGGTCCCGCCTCCCGCGACCGGCTCCAGTTGGAACCAGAAGAGGCAGGGAGCAATGCCAGAAATACTTTTGATCGTCAGAGAGTAAGAGGGTTCATACTCAATCACCTCAAATGTCATCTCGTGCCAGTTGCCCAAAAACCGGATCGTGCTCTGCACGGTCGCACCCACCTGAGTCGTCTCTGGAGGCTCTTTGGTATTAATTACGCTGGACCAGTTGCGCAAGTTCTTCAGCTCGCTCAAATAGGCAAAGATCGTCTCGGCAGGGAGGTTGATGAAGACACTCTGTTTGACTTGTATGGTAATCAACAGGTTCTACTCCTCTTACTGATGGTTGACAGCTATTACATGAAATTCTGCCAATACATTCAGCAATTCTTCGTCGCTGGTCGTCTCAATAGTAGTCGTCTCAAGATAAGTGGAGAGCGGCACCAGCGCGATACAGTCGCGCGACTACGAAGTTTCGTATTGGTGATGTTCAATTCATAACGCATCAACCATCACGAGTGAAGGGCAGCGCATGATACTGTTGACCTTCACTTTGCCAAAAAGTTCGCGTAACGGGGGATACATGTTTTTCTCAACGGCACCCTCCATATGTTGCTTCGTTCGCGGCTGTAAAGTGAACGCGTTACAATTGCATGAGGCATTGATATGAATCGAGCAATGCTGGAGACCTGTCGAGGGGTTAGAAGAGAAGCGAATGATTACGTTATTTACGGTCCCCTCATCAAAGAGTTCCTCAAGCATGCAACCCACGAGTGCTTCGACGACGAACTCGGCAGATTCTACTTCATCAGCTGAGACCTCAAAAAAACGGTCATCGCACTGGGCGTAAACTTCAAGGTGGCACATATCTCTTTTCTCTCTCTCTCACTTGATTTACCGGTTTGATGTAAGTATACTGAGGAAAACTTCTCTTCTCTACCATGTCAGTTACTCAGAATCTACTCAAAATCTACTGAAAAGGATAAGGTATACTGGTTAGCAACCAGAACATATGTGAGCACGGACGGAGTTTATGGATGAGCAATGGATTTAGAGCAAGTGTCAAAGAATATTTACGGAGCAGCGGCTATTCACAGATCGAGTTAGCCAGGGAGCTAAACCTCAATGCAAAGGTGCTCAGCCGCAAGCTCAGTAATGAAGGCAAAGCGCCGATCACCCATATTGAGATACGCAACATCATCAAGACGCTGGCGATCTGGCATGCCATTACCACCAGAGAAGAGGCGCACCATCTGCTCGAAGAGGCAGAAGTGAGCACTTCGCTATTTAGCGAGCAGGAGTGGGAAACGCCGCCACTCAGCACGCTCGCGGCACTGCCACCCAGTCCACCGGCCAATCTCGCCAGCCCGCCGCTACAGACGCGCCGCCACAACTTACCGGCCCGGACAACCCGGCTGATCGGGCGCGGCTGGACGGCCAATCGCTTGCAACAAATGCTTGAACGCGACGATATTCGGCTGATTACGCTCATCGGGGCCGGTGGCAGCGGCAAAACGCGGCTCGCGCTCTCTGTGGCCCGCGAACAGATCAGCGCGTTTGAGCAGGGCGTGTGGTTTGTGTCGCTGGCGGGCGTGAATGATCCCAAGCTCGTGCCGGTCAGCATCCTGCAAGCGCTCGACATTCCTTCGCCGCCCGGCGTCAAGCCACTGCGCAGCCTGATATCTTATTTAGAGCAAAAACAGCTTTTATTAATCTTAGACAATTTTGAGCAGGTAAGCGGTGCAGTAGAGGTTATCGAGGAAACCCTGGCGACGGCTCCGGGCGTCAAGGTCTTGATTACGAGCCGGGTGGCACTGCGGATGTACGAAGAGCGTGCGTTCAGCGTGCCGCCGCTTGACGTACCCGATTCAGCCTCCTCACTGGCACCGAACGAACTGCTGCATTATGGAGCCGTACAGCTTTTTGTTGAGCGTGCGCAGGCGGTAAAGCCCGACTTTGTATTGACAGAGGCCAATGCAGCGACCGTGACTCGCATCTGTGCGCGGGTCGATGGCCTGCCACTGGCGATCGAACTGGCGGCGGCCCGCATCAGAATTCTGCCCCCATTGTCGCTGCTAGAGCGGCTTGAGCAGGCGCGACTCCCCATGCTAACAGGAGGGGCTAGAAATCTACCCGCCCGACATCACACGCTAAGCAAGGCCATCGCCTGGAGCTACACACTGCTTTCTCCCCTGGAGCAGCGCTGGTTCTGTCGCCTGGGCATCTTTACCGGCGGCTGGTCGCTTGAGGCGGCGGAGGCTATTATGCAAGAGGTGGAAGGCTTCGATCAAGAGACCATTCCTGCGGTGGATCTGCTCGAACAGCTGGCCGATAAAAGCCTGATTGTACAGCTCCCATCCGAAGGTGAGCAGGCGCGTTTTACAATGCTGGAGACGCTACGCGAATATGCTCTGGAACAGCTTGCCCAGCACGATAGCGTTCCGTGTTTGCGCAACTGGCATGCCTGCTATTATTTGCGAAAGGCTGAGGCGGGCGAACTGGCGCTGCGTGGCCCTCAACAACTTGTCTGGCTGGCCCGGCTCTCGGCGAATCGCGATAACTTTCGGGCGGCGTTAGAATGGTCGCTGCAAAGGGCAAAAGAAGGTCTCAAGATCAACACGCTTCCCAAACCGGATCATCCCACAGAGCAGCAAAAAGTGGCCGGGAGTCGCGTGCTCTCCTCTAAACATAGTGCGGGCGACGGCTTGCAGGCTTGCGAGTTCAATCTGCGCCTTGCCGCCGCTCTGCGCCCCTATTGGGAATGGCAGGGCCATTTGACGGAGGCGCGACTCTGGCTGGGAAGCGCACTGGCCCTCCCAATCGCAGACAGTGCGAGCGAGACGCTGCTTGCGGCACGGGCCAAAGCGTTGAGCGAGACTGCTCGGCTCTCGTCGCTGGAGAATAATCAGGAACGGGGCAAAGAACAGGTTGAAGAGAGCATCGCGCTCTGGCAGCGGCTCGACGATCCCGAAGGACTCGCCGGAGCGTTGCTACATCGCGCCTGGATCGCTCTCGCCACCAGCGATTACGAGACGGGCCGCGCCGCCTGTCAGGAGGGACTGGATCATCTCGCCCACACAGATGCTCCCTGGTTACGTGCTCAGTTGCTCTTTTATCTAGGTGCCGCCGCTGGCTTCATGAGCGACTTCAGGCAGATGGAGACGCTCTATGAGCAAAGCCTGGCACTTTTCGCGCAGATGGGCGATACCAGCGCCACCGCCGATGTGTTGAAAGATCACGGCGCAATGATTATACTGGAGAGCCGCCTTGCCGACTCCATCGGCCTGTTGCGCAAAAGCCTGGACCTGTGTTACCGCATCCAGCAGAGACAATATCTCACAACCGGACTATGCTGGCTCAGTATCGCGGTGGGCCTGCACGGAGAGCCGGACCCGACGCAGGCAAGCCTCTATTCGGCGCAACTCAAAGGGGTGGTCGAGGTGCTGATGGGCAGCATCGGCCTCAACTCCTGGGCCGAGACGCACCCCTTTATTCAAGCAATCGAGCAATACATTCGCGGTCGCATCGACGAGGCAAGCTGGGAGGCGGCCCGCGATGTTGGGAGAGCGCTCACGATTGAGCAGGTCATGGATCTGGTGAATACAATAGGCGAAGGGACATAGCAAGCGACCGCAGGGAATAGAAGAGCGCCAGATTTTGTTTTCGAGAATGAGGCTACCACCATGTAGCGGAAAGGGCAATTGTAGGGAATAGAGTAACGCGCACGGCTTAGTTCAGCAAAGGAAGACACTTATGACACAAAAACGACCAGCTCACACGACGGGAAAATGGAACTTTCATCTGCATATGGAGCAACCACTCCGATTACGAATCACTTCAGAGCAGGATATCGATATGCAGCTGACGATAGAAGGCCACGAGATCAGTATGCTGCTCGATTATCTCTATGAGCAACGCGAGTACATCTACGAGGCCACCCACGATCGGGAGACACGGCTGAGTGAAGCGGCGGAACATGCCTCATTGATCCAACAGCGTGAGACAACGCGTGAAAAGCCCATCCGTTATTTTTATGATGGAGAAGTGCGCATCCTGGCGGAACAGGAACCGCTAACGAGCGAGCAATAACGCAACATCCTTTGCAGATGTATAGACAAGCAAGACGATGCCTGAAAGAAATCAGCTTTCAGGCGTTTTGCTGGTGTTGCTTGCAATGCACGGTAGTCTTCAATGGTCTCAAGAACAAAAGGAGGAACAATTATGCTTATCCCCTTGACATACCCGCACAAAATAGGTATACTTGAAACTATTAGCGTTCTAACTATTAGAGAGAGTACCTAATAACGGAAAGCCCGGAAGACTCTTTTTTTTGAGATGATGATTAGGGTTCTAATACTATGATTTCAACCTTTTTCGAGCCGGAGAGCTGTCACAAATGCAGAGACGAAAGCGTCTCTTATATGTACACTAATCAATCCGCTCAATAACGTAACACAAGCTTTTCCTCACATTATGAGAGGACATAAGAGTACTTGCTTACCATCTGGAGGCAAGTACTCTCTTTTCGGATCATGTACCATTTGCTAAGGAAAGCATTATGATTTCGCAACAATCACACATAACGCTGCAACCGTATGATTATGTCGTTGATATGACTGCATCCTCGCTCTACGATACACTATTCGATGAGCAGAGCGTCGGCGACGATTGCAGCGAGTCGGCGATAAACGCGGCGCTTGCGCGGGGCAAATTGAATGCAGATCAGGCGTTCTGGCTGCACGAGCACCATATCGACTGGCTCATTACCGTCGATAAGCCAGCTGCCAGTGTGCAGGCCAGCGGGGATCTCAGTCCGGCGATGGCACAAAGCAAGGGTACAGCATATGCTGACATATCCTGTACCCTTGACTCGCTGGCAGATTTATTTAGGGCCGAACACCCCAAACTGATCAGCGTTTTTCGCATTTACCAGTTCGCAGTTAATCAACTGGCGCTCCGGCTGGCCCGTCGAGCCGGTTTTGATAAACTTGTCGGCCTGATCGACTGCCGTCTTAGCTATCTGCGCGGCAGGCTGCAAGACAGTGGCCTTGATGCCGTTCTTCTTGATCGAATCGATCACATACGGGCTGCCGTCGAAGCCGACGACGTTGACATTTGTTTTATGCGCATCCTGTAGCGCGGCCCAGGCCCCCAGCGCCATCGTATCATTGCCTGAAATGATGCCCTGGATGTCGGGGTGCGCCTGCAAAATGGTCTGCGTCACCTGGAACGCCTTTGTCTGATCCCAGTTCGCGCTCTGTTGCGCAACCATGTGCATGTTGGGATACTGATCGATAATGCTATGGAAGCCCTTTGAACGCACCGCTGCGTTTGTGTCAGAGGCCAGACCAAGCAGTTCGGCATAGTTGCCCTTCTCCCCCATCAGCTTCACAAACTCCTGTCCACCCAGCTGCGCCCCTTGCGAATTGTTCGAGACGATCTGTGCGGCGGCGACCCCATTCGCGTTGATCTCGCGGTCGATCAGGAACGAGGGGATGCCTGCGCTCTTCGCCTTCTGCACAGCTGCAACCGACGCATCGGCCCCAGCGTTGTCGAGAATGATCGCGGCGGCATGGCGTGCGATGGCGGTATCGATCTCCTGGTTCTGCTTGTTCACATCGTCGTCATGTGACAGCACCAGCGTATCATAACCAAGCGATTTGGCCTGTGCGTCCGCGGCGTCGGCCTCGGCTTTAAAGAAGACATTATCATGTGATGGGGTGATGATGACGATGAGCTTCTTCCCGCTGCTATTGCTAGCGCTTGTGGGCGTGCTGCCAGCTGCCGTGCCGCTTGAAGACGAGGTGCTGCCCCCACCACAGGCGGCCAGCACCATCATCAGAACGAGAAGAATGCCACAGCTTACAAATAATTGTCGTACCTTCATGGGTTGATTACTCCTGCTTTTTCTCCATTGAAATGTTTCGCGATTTTCACGTTAACAAACACGTATTCCTATTGACCTGTCAAATAATCGTTCGTATCAATCGTTTGTTCTGGCCCGTGCGTCCCTCCTTTCCCTGAGCGATCACCCGAATTGTACGGGCATGATTTATCATACCCCATTTATCCAATGATTTATCCACTGCCCCTTTCCCTTCTATATCCTATTTCACCTTAAAACGTCATCTTTCCAATGTTGTTCACACCATCTCCATCACATATCCATAAAACATGTGACATTATTGGCTTTGAGCACTTTTTGATGAATCATTGGATAAATGGGATGTGGTGAATCATATCCGTACAATTCGGGTTTCACGCTTTCGCCTGGGCGGCGCGGCGTTGGACGCGCACCTGGATCTGATCGATCACGACGGCGAGAATGATCACGATACCTTTGACAACCATTTGCCAGAATTCGGAGACGCCGATCAGCACCATACCGTCGCCCAGGACGCTGATGACAAATGCTCCGATAATGCTCCCACCGATCGAGCCGCGACCACCGAAGAGCGAGGTGCCACCCAGCACGACCGCCGCAATTGCCGTCAACTCATAGGTATTGCCTGCGTTTGGTTGCGCGGCCTGCAACTGGGAAGCGATGATCAGTCCGGCCAGCGCGGCACAGAAGCCGGAGATGGCGTAGACGATCAGTTTGATACGGTTGACGCGAATACCGGCCAGTTCTGCCGCCCTCTCGTTGCCACCAACAGCATACACACGGCGACCAAACGGCGTTCTCGTGGCGACGAAGGCCGCAATGATACCAGTGACGGCCATCAGCCAGATGGGGGTCGGGATGCCCAGGATCTGGCCCGAACCCAGGAAAGGGAAACCGGTATTTTGCAGGGCTGGATCGCCCGCGAGGTTTGGATAGGTCGCGCCATTTGAGAGCAGCAGAGCGAAGCCGCGTGCAATGTAGAGCATGCCCAACGTGGCGATGAACGGCACAACATTGAAGCGCGTGATGATCCAGCCGCTCAGCAGGCCGACCAGGATGCCCACAATCAGCGTCACAATCACGATCACCCAGACGTTAAAGTAGACGATCACGCCGAACATCGGCAGCGCCAACCCCTGATAGATCAGATAGCCCGCCAGCATGCCTGCAAGCCCCACGATCGAGCCAACCGACAGGTCAATGCCGCCCGTCAAAATCGTGAATGCCATGCCAATCGCCAGAATTGCGTAAATTGAGGCGTGATTGATCGAGATGACGATATTGCCCGGCGTCAGGAAGTTTGGCGAGAGAAACGCGAAAATGATCACGATCAAAAAGAGCGCGATAAATGCTCGCAACTGCAATAGCAGCGTCCCCACGCCCTTTCGCTGTAGCAGCGACGCGGTTGGCTTCTTCTCTCCTGGCTGACCCGTCGGCTTCCCTTTCAGCTCCGCACCGGTCGTTGGTGACACTTTACTCATTGTTCGCTTCTCCTCTATGCTGCGTTGGCGGCTCGTATCCCACGACTGACGCGGCCACCAATGCCTGCTCCGTCGCCTCTTCGTGCATGAACTCTCCAGTGATGCGGCCCTTCGCCAACACCAGGATGCGATCAGGCACCGCAAGGATCTCTCGTAGCTCCGATGACACAAAAATGATCCCCAGACCCTCGGCGGCAAGCTGGCTCATCAGCTTGAACATATCGGCTTTAGCACCGATATCGATACCGCGCGTCGGCTCGTCCATCAGTAACACTTTCGGGGCCGTCAACAGGTTTCTCGCAACCACAACCTTCTGCTGATTGCCGCCGCTGAGCGCCGTAATCAAGACCTGCGAACCCGCCGTTTTGATCGCCAGCTTCTCGATCAACTGGTTCACCGCCGCCTTCTCTTTGCGGGCAGAGAGATAGAAGCCGCGCATGTATTTCTGCAAGCTGGCAAGCACGATATTGTGAGCGACCGTGAGCGGCTGCACCAGCCCCTCGCGCTGTCGATCTTCCGGCACCAGCGCCAACCCCTGCTGAATCCGCTCCATCACCGTCCGCGCCTTGAGCGGCTTCCCTTCGATCGAGATTGTGCCGCTTGCTTCGGGGTGCAGCGCCATCAGGCATTCCAGCAGCTCTGTGCGGCCCGCGCCCATCAGACCATACAAGCCCAGAATCTCGCCGCTATGCAAAGAAAGGGAGACATCGTTGAGGGCGAAGCCGCCACCACCCGCACGCGGCATGGTGACATGCTCAACCCGCAACAGTTCTTTGCTCTGTTCGCGTTGTGTATGCACATACGTTTTGCTAACATCGCGCCCGATCATGCGTTCGACGATCCAGTTGGTATCGATGCTCTTCATTGGTGCTTCGGCGATAAAGCGGCTATCGCGCAACACCGTGATATAGTCGCCAATGTGCTGCAACTCATCCATCTTGTGCGAGATATAGACGATGGCGACGCCCTGCGCCTTGAGATCGTTGATGATGCCGAACAACACATCCACTTCAGCGTTGGTCAGGGCCGAGGTTGGCTCGTCCATAATCAAGATGCGCACATCCTGAGCCAGCGTGCGGGCGATTTCGATGATCTGTTGCTGTCCCACGCGCAAATCACCGAGCGACGTGCGCGGATCGATCGGCTGCTCAAGCCGCTCCATCAGCTCTCGCGTCCGCTCAAACTGCGCCTTGCTATCGATGACGACGCCATATTTGGTGCGCTCGTGGCTGGCGAAGATGTTCTCGGCCACGCTGAGATTGGGAAACAGGCTGAGTTCCTGATAGATGATGCCGATATGCTGACTGGCGGCCTCGCGCGGCGACTTGAACGAGACGGGTTGCCCCTCCAACAACATTTGCCCGCTGGTCGCCTGCTCAGCTCCGGCGAGGATCTTCATCAGAGTCGATTTCCCGGCCCCATTCTCGCCAACCAGCACGTTGACCTTACCGCGATAGACGTTGAAATCAACCTTGTTGAGCGCAACCGTCGCGTCGTAAATCTTAGTGATCTGCTCCGCTCGCAGAATAACCTCATCGGCCCCAGCCAGCGTGTTCTCTGAATCGTTCACTGTCTGCATTATGCACCTGCCCCTTCAGGGACGACCTTCACGGGCGCAATCATGATCTGTTCCAGCGTGGCATAGGTGAACGCGCCATAAAATGTGACCGTCTTGCCCTGCAATTTGGCCGCGTCGAGGCTCTTGAGGTCCGCCGCCGCGTGGGAGTTGAGGGCGTCGGCCACCCGCGCATACTGCACCTGATTCGTAAATTGGTTATAATTGATGAAACCAACGCTATCGCGAATCGCTGTGCCAAGCAGTACCGGCCCGACCTGGACCAGAATGGTCGGTTGCTTTTTCAGGCCCGCCGAGGCTGGCAACTGGATGCTCAGCGTGCCGTTGCGCGAACTGGTATTGGTGGCGATGACCTTGCCCGTTCCCTTGACCATGAAATTGTAGAGGCCGTCCGACGATTGCACGGCGTACTGCTTCTGGGCGGCATCGCTGTTCTGCTCTAACGCTTTGAGCACAGTGGCGAGGTCAGCAGATTTATTGACGACCGTTGGCACGACCTTGCTGGACCAGTTTTTATCGGCGTAGCTGTTGGGATCAAAGTTCTGATCGAACTGATCCCACTGACCACCGCCGCTGCTGGCGACGGGCTGAATGGGCCTGGTGGTATACAGGCTACAGGCCGCGACGACCTGCACGAGCAGCAGCATCGTGAGCAGCACGACTCCCTGGTGCCAGCACACACCCATTGCTGCTTTGCTCCTTATCTTCTCACTTTGCCTGAACATATCATCGATCCTTACTTCATTATGAGCTGGGAAGCATCGCTTGCTCGATTGCTTTGCGCCATCCCGCATATTTCGTCTCGCGCTCAGCTATGCTCATCTGTGGCACGAAGCGCTCGGATTGACGCAGCAAGCCCGCTATCTCGGCTTCTGAGGCCCAGATCCCGACGGCCAGACCTGCGAGATAGGCGGCACCCAGCGCGGAGACATCGGCGGCACTGTTGCGCTGGACCGGCTGGCCCAGGATATCGGCCTGCATCTGCATCAGGTCGTCATTCTGGCTGGCCCCACCGTCTGCCAGTAGCACGCTGAGAGGTGTGGGAACTTCTTTCTGCATGGCGTCGAAGACATCACGCACCTGATACGTAATCGCTTCGAGCGTGGCACGGGCCAGATGGGCCGCCGTCGTTCCCTGTGTGAAGCCGGTCATCAGGCCACGCGCGGACTCGACCCAGTAGGGCGCACCCAACCCGACAAAGGCCGGGACAAAATACAATCCGTGCGGATCAGCAACGCTGGTTGCCAGCTTCGCCACGTCACGCGCCGGATCGGGCAGGCCCAGGAAGTCGCCCAACCATTGCACAGCGGCCCCCGTGACCGAAATATTGCCTTCAAGCGCGTATGTAACCTGTTCGCCCAGCCCCCAGGCAATCGTGGTGGCGAGGCCGTGCCGTGAGATGGTCGGCTCTGGCGTGGGCGTCATCAGCGAGGAGCCGGTGCCGTAGGTCGCTTTAATGACGCCAGGCTGAAAACCCGCCTGCCCGAAGAGCGCCGCATGCGAGTCGCCAATTAAACTGGCAATCGGCAGGCCAGCGGGCAACGGACCGATCTGCACGGTCGTGCCGTGAATCGCGCTCGACGGCTTCACAACGGGCAGGGCAGCCAGCGGGATACCAAATAACGCCAGCATTTCTTCGTCCCAGCGCAGGCTCTTGATATTGAAAAGCTGCGTGCGGGACGCGTTAGAGAGGTCGCAACCATGCACCCGGCCTCCGGTGAGGTTCCAGAGTAGCCAGCTATCGACCGTGCCAACGCAAAGTTCGCCCCGTTCCGCTCGTTGTTGCCCATCCTCGACGTGATCGAGCAGCCAGCGGGCTTTGGTCGCCGAAAAGAGCGGATCGATCATC
>JAICIM010000307.1 GCA_025928885.1 Ktedonobacteraceae bacterium
AGGATGGTGAACCCAGGCGCGATAAAGTCGCGCGGCTACGAATTTGGCTTATCAGTGGTGCGCCAGGCTTGAGGGGCTTTCCAGCCGAAACGCAGCGCGAGAAGACGGAGCGTGAACACGAGGATTGCGGTAAAGCCGGCGGCGAGAGAATTGTCTACGGGGAGGTGCGGTATGAACACAACAATTGCTGAACCTAAAATAGCCGGGATGGCATAGACCTCGCTCTTAGCCGAAAGCACCGACGGCTCCTCACGGGCGAGGACATCACGTATGATGCCACCTCCCACAGCAGTAACAACGCCAAGCGCCGCAGCTGAGACCGATCCAAGACCGTAGTTCAAGGCCTTCGCCGTGCCTGCGATGCAGAACACGGCAAGCCCTGCGGCATCAAAAACAAGTACCGAGACATTGAGTCGATTGATCTGTCCATGCGCAAAGTAGGTCAACGCTGTAGCCACCAGCGGTAGCCATAAATAGATCGGATCAGTGAACGCGGCTGGCGGCACCGCTCCGATCACCAGATCGCGTATGACCCCACCACCGATCGCTGTTATCACTGCTAGCACTGCCATGCCAACGATATCGTAGTTCTTGCGGACGGCAAGCAAGGCACCAGAAACCGCAAAAACAAAGGTCCCGATAAGATTGAGAACCTGTTCTAAAGTGTCGTTGAAGACGACCGGGTGCATCCTACTCCTCAATATTCTTCACTAAACGTGTATCTTTTAGAGAAAGCATAGCGTATAGACTAGTGATCGTGCAACGGGTGGAAAAGAGCAAAACTCTTGCATAGCAAGGCTAGAACGGGCTGATCACAAAAACCTCATTGTCAAGCTGTAGTGCGAGTTCATCCAGAGCAAGGAGATACTCTCATGACAACCAAACAGCAATCGCATGAAGCCGTCGTCCTCAACAATCTGGACGCTATCTATCCCACTATTGAAGCATTTTATACCGATCTGCATAAACATCCTGAATTGTCGATGCATGAGGTTCAGACCTCCGCAAAAGTGGCAGCCCATCTCAAAGAGGCCGGTTTAGAAGTTACAAGCGGCGTTGGAGGAACCGGCATCGTTGGTCTCCTCCGCAATGGATCAGGTCCAACGGTCATGATTCGCGGCGATATGGACGCCCTGCCCATCGAAGAGAAGACAGGCTTACCCTATGCCAGTACAGTCAAGATCAAGAACGACGCTGGCGAACTGGTCCCGGTTGGACATATGTGCGGCCACGATCTGCATACCAGTTGTCTGGTGGGAACGGCCAGTTTGCTCGCACAGGGGAAGCAATCCTGGTCAGGCACATTGATGATCGTTGCTCAACCAGGGGAGGAAACGATGCAAGGAGCAAAGGCGATGCTCGACGATGGACTGTTCACGCGTTTCCCTAAACCTGATGTTGCCCTGGCACAGCATACTATGTTCTACCCTGCCGGGACCATCACCTATCATCCCGGCTACACCTTAGCAGCAGAACACAATATACGTATTCGCCTCTTTGGCGTCGGCGCACACGGCTCCATGCCGCAAAAGAGCATCGATCCGGTTGTGATGGCCTCTGCAATTGTGATGCGCCTGCAAACCATCATCTCACGCGAGATCACACCGGGAGAGATGGCGGTCGTCACGGTCGGCGCGATCAACAGCGGCACGCGCTATAACATCATTCCTGATGCTGCGGAACTCGACCTCAGTATTCGTACCTTCAAAGATGAGGTCTTTCAGCATATCTACGCCGCCATCACCCGTATTGCGCGGGCTGAAGCAGAAGCATCCAACGCCCCTAAGCCTCCTGAGATCACAATTATGGAAGCCTCTCAGGCAACGTATAACGATCCCAAACCAACGAAACAGGTTGTAGATGCACTTACCCGCTACTTTGGGGCCGATCGTGTGAAAGAGGAGCCTGCGATGACCGCCAGTGAAGATTTTTCGCTCTACGGGCATGCTCCGGGTGGGGCAGGTATACCTTCCTGCTATTACTTTCTTGGCGTCACCAATCCTGCACTCTATCAACAGAAAAAAGGAGATGTCCCGGGTCCGCATTCGCCCTACTATGCTCCCGACCGGGAACCCTCGTTGAAGATGGGCCTCCAGGCGCTCACCATCGCAGCCCTCTCACAACTAAGTGCGCCCTGACCTGATGTTGAGGAGGGTGCAGTTGCCGGAACTATGGCTTACATCTCTCTCTATTCGATCACAAGAGAAGAGCTATTGATGCTTTATGGATAAGATGGACTGAAATATGTAGAATCTTTCAGTCCATTTCTAGATTGCAATTCATGCACAGTGCTGCTATAATAGTTATAGCAGAAAAACCATTGATTGGCGCATCCGGGAAAGAGGGACATACCGGAAAGGCAACTGGATCTCTCCAGAAGGTTCATCTGCACTTCCCGCCATCCTTCTCTCCCATTCCCAACTAAAACCAATTGCTTTTTTCGTAGACCGGAACAGGAGGGAACCTTGTTGGTACAGAAACAGAGGATATTTCATCTATGTATAGCTCTGGGGCTGCTGGCGCTGAGTGGGGTGGGTCTCTATTTTGTATTTATGAGCAATGGCGTCTCAGCGCATAGCAAAAAAACGCACGTTAGCACCGTTACCGTCACCCCCATTGCCAATCCAAGCATCCAGATGCTCAGCACATCTTTCTCCAGCGTCTCGCTCTCACGAGATGGCAAACAAAACACGCTCGAACACATTGCGCTTTCACCAACTGGCGACTCACAAATCCAGGTGTCAGCTATGCTCGACCTCTATATGGGTGATAAGGCAGGGCGACCCGAAACGAGCAAAGGATCACTCGGCAAGCTCATATGCAGCCTCAATCTCGATAATACCTCGCTGCTCAGCCTGCAAAGAGAGTTTCACCGTCTGCCCGTTGATCGCATGGTGGAACTCACGACGACCGCACCCGTCAGCGCCGGCAATCATACGCTCGCGGTCATTTGTAAGGGCTGGCTCGGCAGCAAAAAATCAAATTCGGTCATCTGTTTCAGCAGTGGCAGCATGAGCGTAATCATCGCCTCATCTGGCACCTCGTCAATCACACCCACGCCGACGGATACGCCGCCACCTACTCCCACTCCAACGGGAACCACAACACCCACGCTTACTCCCACGCCAACCGGCACGATCACACCAACTCCCACGCCGACCGGCACAGTCACACCAACGCCTACACCAACAGTGACACCTTCGCCTACTCCTCTCATCTCACCGACCACATAACGAACGCGACTTGAAGGCATAAAGAAAAGGCTGGAGCATCATATACAATGTTCCAGCCTTTTCTTATTTGTTCGCGAGTGTCTGAATAAAAGAGCGTAAATAGGCTGTTGCACGCTCCATATGGCGAGAATCATCGTATAATTTGCTCAACATCAGCGCCCCTTCCAGAGTTGAAATTAGCAGCGTGGCAACCTCATCGGCATCAGTCTGCGGCGATAGCTCCTGCCGCTCCACGCCCCTGCGCACGATCTTGCGGATCAGCGCTACCCATGCATCCATCGCATAGCGCGTTTTCCGCTTGAACATCGGATATGCATCATCGCTCTCCACCGCTGTATTGAGCATGATGCACCCTCCCGCTACCGGCGGATCAAAAGCGACGGTCGCAAACGCCTCAACAACCGCCTGGAGCTGGTCGATCGCGGTTCGTGGAGCGCGTGCGAGAAATTCGCCCAGACGCTCCTCCATCAACTGAGCGGCGTATTCAAAGGCCGCCTCGGCCAGCTGCTCTTTATTTTCAAAGTGGCTGTAGATGCCGCCCTTTTGCAGCCCCGTCGCCTCCATAATATTCTGAAGGCTCGTGCCACTAAAGCCACGCTGATTAAACAACGGCGCGGTCCGGGCAATAATATGCTGATGTGTGCGTTCCCACTTCTTCATCTAGCTCGTGTTTCTCAAAAGGGACTTATCGGTCTTTTTTCATTCTAGCATAACCGCAAAACGACCACAAGCACACTAATTCCAGCCCACATCGTCAAGGTAGACATCAGCACCCGTGATATTGTCGCCTGGCGAGCTGAACTGGAAGCCGATGCGCTGCGCCTGACCGCTAAAAGAGGCTGGCAGGGTAAAGGCAACACGATTCCATTTGCCGGGCGTCAGGGCGACCACCTCTCCCAGATGCTGTTTGCCGCTCTGATCGGTTACGACGATACGCACGCTGAAGCTCACAGCATTGCTTGTCAGGTTGAGATAGCCAGCAACCGATTGCCCCGCACGCGGCGTGCTGCCGGTAACATTGACAAAGGCACCCGGCGTATCGCTCTGCTGAAGCTTCGCCAGCGTGATCTGGAGCGACCCATTGCCGGTTCTGGCAACCGCCCCACCGCCAATACGCGTGATCCCCTTGCCGTCGCTCGTCCAGCGAGTACTGTCGCCGCTCTGCTCAAAACCAAAGACTGTACTTTCGTTGCCAGTCTCCTGCGTATCCGTCCTCGACTGAGCGGTAGCATCAGTCCCACTCAGCGCCGCCGGAGCCTGGACATTGGTGATAATCTTTTGATACTCCTGCTTAAAGATGCTACCCTGCGTCGAGAGCGTCGCGTTCTGCGCCACCAGGGGAAAAATGGGATGTGTCGCGGCATAAATCATCGAGGCAAAGATGCGATTGGCCGCCAGCACCTGAAAGGCTTTCGTCGTCCAGGCATTCATAAACGCTGTATCGGTGATCTTGCCGTCGCTTAGCGATGGATTGGGTGCGTAGTTCCACTCGGTGATCATAATCGGCAGTTCGCTACCAATTGTCGCCTTCATCATCGCACGCGCATTGCTGATATGCTTGCTCCAATTATCAATATGCTGAAGACACGTATCTTTTGCCCACGACTTATCGCAGGTATACTCATGCCAGCTAATCTCGTTCGGGCGCGGGTTCGCGTTTTGCAGGAAATATTGAATGTACTCTTGATTGTACTGATAGCCGACGGGACCGATAAAATGGGCGTTGTTGGCAATCTTTTTCAGTTGCGGCACCACGCGATTCCACGATGCGGTGTACTTTGACGCGTTCACCCCGTTGAGATCCTGCTCGTTGCCGTATTCGTAGTAGACCAGGCTATTGCCAAAAATCTTGTTCATCTCCTGGATCATCTGTGTATCATCCTGCAAAGCCGCCGGGACACGCGCATCACCATGCAGAATCACAAGCGGCGTGGCACCAAGATCCTTGATCATCTGCGCCCCCTGAAATTCTGGCTCCATCGTGCCATCGTTGCGCATCGGCATGCGAATCATACGTACATCGATCTGCTGCAACAGTTGCTGCGTCTTTGCGGAGGTCAGCGCCTGATCCTTAGTATCATACAATTCCAGATTGGCACCGAAGAGCAGCGGCGAAACGGGGCTGACGCGTGGTGCTTGCGTCACCTGGACCGGAGGCGGCGTTGGCGTTGATGCCGTTTTTTCGACCTTCTTCGTCGGTTGTGGAGAAAGGCCGTGCATCATAGCCCAGCCACCACCACCAGCTAGCGCCACCAGCACCACCACAACAATACCGACGATCAAGAGCGTATTTCGGCGCGGTCGTTGTGGCGGGCGCGGCGGTCCTGGTGGGAACGAGCCGATCTCGCCAAGTGGATGCGTTGGGATGCTTTCAATTTTATCGGTGCTGAGGAAATGTTGACCGCCAGTTCTATCAACCGGCCTCTGTAGCGCAGACCAGCTCGAACCGGTCTGCGCATAATGTGACTCTTTCGGCTGAGATAACCTGGATGGAACGGCGTAAGGGTTGGTCGCACCCGGTATCGGCAACCGCTCACTGTCCTGATCGCGATAGGCTCGATGAGGGGAAGTAATCTGTTCAGTTGGGTCTTCCTGCGGATCATTCCTACGACTGGGCAGGCCAAAATGGGGGTTCATGAACACTCCTCTAGTTCGCTTATTATCTCTTTACGCATCAATTTTTATAA
The DNA here is from genome assembly GCA_025928885.1 of Ktedonobacteraceae bacterium. Lineage (GTDB taxonomy): Bacteria > Chloroflexota > Ktedonobacteria > Ktedonobacterales > Ktedonobacteraceae > JAICIM01. The sequence continues at coordinate 5,921 of JAICIM010000307.1, forward strand.
GTTTTAGCACGTTTTCAGCAATCTTTAGACAAAGAGAGGACAAAGAGAGACATTGCATGCCAGTGCGGAGATGTTTGTCCTACGAAAAGTAGCATTGATAGCTCGCATGCAATGTGCATTACAGATATCGCTGCCGATCCCAAAATGTAACAACCCTCTCAATACACTCACAAAATATGGTCCTTTTCCTGCTTGACAAGAACGCCCTCGCCATATATACTTTATATTGTTGATCTATTAAGTCCACAATATGAAATAGTGTTCTTTGTGGATGAGATTGTGAAGAAGAGGAACGCGCGATGAACATATATCATCAGGTCTGGCCTGACAGCAGGGATGCGGCATCGTCAGGACACACACGCAAGCATGAAGGGATTCTCCTGGCGTCACAATCCTATTTTCGGCATTCACCGCTCACCCCCTCACACGCCTGCCTCCGTCAAAACGGCTACTATCACTACATGTGTCTCTGTTGCTGCTAACATCACCCCGTCCGGCACTTTCTCAACAGCGCTCATCTTTCCCATATTCTCTTTTTGGTTCACTTGAAACCCACATTACACTGTTGAGAGGGGCATGGATTCTTTCGCTTTTTGTTAGTTCAGTAACCAATCAAGGAGACACTATTGTGAACCAGACGCTCATTTTTGCATCGTTTCTCGCCCCGACCAGATATAAGATGTGCCTGTATATGACCGAATACATAGAGCGTACGCTTGGCGTCCCGACCTTTCTCTTGAATGGAGAATCGTTCGAGGATTTCGCCAGCGGAGATGCTGATGCAGGCCTCATCAGTCCGCTCGCTTACACCCGGTTGGTGAGCGAGCGCGTCCATCCGGCTGAACTGCTTGCCGTGCCTGTCTTTCAGGATGCGGAAGAGCTGAATACGCTGCCGGGACTGGTAAATATCGTGGTGCGTAAAGAGAGTGCGTTGCAGAGTGAGAGCGATCTGGAACACTGTACATGGGCCTATCACGCCAGAACAGGCGCTGTAGAAGAGCCGCTTGCGCTTCATTGCCGCTCAATGGTGGAGGCCACTTCTCCAGCTCAGGCACTGCGCATGGTGCTGGATGGCACGGCAGATGCCACCGCTATCGATGCGCAACTGTTTGCGCTTGTAGATCACAACAGCCCTCACATGTGCAACCGCTTACGTGTGCTCAACACCTGCTGCCACACGCCCGGCCCACTGGTCGTTGTTGCCTCGCATGTCCATCCCCGGCTCCAGCGCCAGATTCAGGAAAGCCTGATCAGCATGCATACCCATCCACTTTTCGCGCAACAGCTTCACGAGCGGAACATTCAGCGCTTTGTGGCCGCGACAGATGAATACTATCAAACGCTTCAGACCCATTGCTGGAAAAGAGAAGCAGCAGGCACGCCGATCGAGCCACAGGTTTCGCTGCGCGTTCCTGCTCACATATAAACTGATCGAGAAAAAAGGAAGATGTTATGAAGGCAGCATGGAAATTGATGTGCATTTTAGCGCACCCCGACGATGAATCGCTAGCTTTAGGCGGCACCCTGGCAAAATACGCGGCGGAGGGAGTTGAGGTTTCGCTGGTGGTGGCAACGCGTGGAGAGCGCGGCTGGTTTAGTGATTGGAGCCAGTATCCAGGCGAGCATGCGCTGGGCAGAATGCGCGAGATGGAGCTACGCCGGGCCAGCAGTGCGCTTGGCATCGCGCGGCTTGATTTTCTGGACTATGTCGATGGCGATCTGGATCAGGCGGATGCTCAAGAGGTGGTCGGCAAGCTAGTGCAACTGATCCGTCAGATCCAGCCACATGTCGTTATCACCTTTGGCCCGGAGGGACTCTACGGCCACCCCGATCATATCGCTATTTCCCAATTCACTACCACCGCCGTTATGTGTGCCTCCGATCCACAATATAGCGATCCAGGCAAACTGGGGCCGCATCGCGTCGCCAAGCTCTACTATCGAGTGGCGCTGGAACCCTGGTTGCAACGCTACATGCCGATCTTTGGCGAACTGGTCATGACCATTGATGGACAGGAGCGGCGGGCGCACCCCTGGGCGAACTGGATCGTCACGACGCGGCTGGATACCCATGCCCACTGGCAAAAGGTGTGGCGTGCCGTCCTCTGCCACCAGACGCAATTGGTCCAGGCAACGCGCTTAGAGAGCATCACCGAGCAGGAACACCACTATCTCTGGGGCAGTCAGGAGTATTACCGCGTCTTCAGCCTCGTCAACAGCGGACGCCGCGAAGAACACGATCTCTTCGAGGGACTGAGACCAAACGAACAGGCTATGTATAGCGAGGTTTTAGAGCTGGCTGTACAATAACCCGGTAAGGTGGTTCGTAGTTGCGGGGGGGTATAGGGGCCGAGGAAACCAAGACACAAGGGGGCCAGCACGCCCCAACAACAACCCAACACCACAAAAAAA
>JAICIM010000752.1 GCA_025928885.1 Ktedonobacteraceae bacterium
AGCAGTTGGAGCGTCTGTCCTTTTGGCATAAAAAGATGGAGGCTCCCCACTTTGTAGCCGCGCGATTGTATCGCGCTCGTGGCACGTTTGAGTATGGTGGAGCAGGCGCGATACAGTCGCGCGGCTACGAAACTCTTTTTGGGATCGGAGCAGAAACAATCTCATAGGTATCATCTTCGCTTGAATTTGGGTACAATAAGAACTGGCATCAATTTGTACGTGTGTTGTTTGCGCTCTCAGAGAAGAGAGGTGATCTTATGCTCTACGGACAATCCGCCGCCCACGAACCTCAAATCAAGTTGCCCGATGTCTTTAACGCTGCCGTTGCTTTCCTGGATCATAACCTGATAGAAGGACGTAGGGACAAAACCGCCGTCTATTATGAGGGGAAAACGTATAGCTATGCGTACATTGCCGAGCTTGCCAATCGTATCGGCAATGGTCTGCTCGAACTGGGCGTTGACATAGAACAGCGTATCGCCCTCTTGCTGCTCGACTCCCCGCACTTCGCCGCCGCCTTCTTTGGAGCGATCAAGATGGGGGCCGTACCCGTTCCCATGAATACGCTGCTCCGCCCAAGTGATTATATCTATATGCTCAATGATAGTCGCGCCCGCGTGCTTCTGGTGCATGCCACGCTCTGGCAAAACATCCAGCAAATCTTGCCGCAGCTCAAATACCTGCGCCATGTGGTGATTGTGAACGAAACAGACGAGTCAGGGCAGACAAACGCTTCTCACGCCACAATCCATAGCCCGGCCAATACCCAATTTATCCATAACTTCGCCGATTGGGTGGCCAGCGCCCCGCCCACATTGCAGGCCGCCGAAACCAGCAAGGACGATAGCGCATTCTGGCTCTATAGCTCAGGCAGCACCGGCTTTCCCAAAGGCTGCGTCCATTTGCAGCATGATATGACCTATTGCAGCGAATACTATGCAAAAGGGATTCTTGGCATTCAGGAGAGCGATATCACCTTTTCTGCTGCCCGGCTCTATTTCGCCTATGGCCTGGGTAACAACCTCTATTTTCCCTTTAGCGCGGGAGCGAGCGCCGTCTATCATCCCGGACGCCCGCTACCCGAAGAGATGTTCAGGGTGATCGAGCGCGATCGTCCCACCATCTTTTTTGGCGTGCCAACGCTCTACGCCTCGATGCTCGCCCTGCCCGATGTGGAAAAACGCTTCGATTGCTCGTCGTTGCGCGTCTGCGTGTCTGCTGGTGAAGCGCTGCCTGCCGACATCCTGCGGCGCTGGGAGCAGCATTTTCATGTGCCGATCCTTGATGGCATCGGCTCGACCGAAATCCTTCATATATTCATTAGCAACCGCATCGACGATATGAAGCCGGGTAGCTCTGGCAAGCTCGTTCCGGGCTACCAGGCAGTGATTGCTGATGAGCAGGGACAGCCCGTGCCATCTGGCGATATCGGCAACCTGCTGATCAGCGGAGAGAGCACGGCGGCCTGTTATTGGAACAAGCACGACAAGACCCGCGATGCCATGATGGGCCGCTGGATTCAGACGGGCGATAAATATTACCAGGACGAAGAGGGCTATTTTTGGTATTGTGGACGCTCAGATGATATGCTCAAAGTAGGCGGCCAATGGGTATCCCCCGTCGAGGTGGAGAACACGCTGATCGCGCACCCGGCAGTATTAGAGGCAGCGGTCGTGGGTGTGTTCGATCAAGAAAATCTGGTCAAGCCCAAAGCATATGTCGTGTTGCGCACTGGGCAGACGCCATCTGAGCAACTGGCTGAGGAGTTGAAAACGTTCGTCAAGCAACACATCGCGCCGTTTAAGTATCCGCGCTTCATCGAGTTTGTGCCAGAGCTACCTAAGACGGCGACGGGCAAGATCCAGCGTTTTCTCCTGCGTGGCACCGGCCAGACGGAACCATTGGACCCTTCCGCCGTAAAGAATATATAACAACTTTGGAGGGAGATGTAAGCAAGCATCTCTCTCTAATCGCATCTGGCTGGAAGGACTATACATGACGCAAGAGAAGAGACCCTGGAAGGTACGTTCAGCGGAACGCATCCTCGATACGCCATACCTGAGAGTGCGGCGTGAAGAGGTAGAAGTGCCAGAAGGGATAATCGTTCCCGATTATTATATTATTGAGAATCGCGGCTGGGTGGGCATCGTTCCCTATACAGAAGATGGTTATTTTTTGCTCAACACGCAATATAAGCATGGAATTGGACTTGAAGTAATAGAGTTCCCGGCGGGAGGGATTGATGAGGGGGAGGATGATCCCGTGCAGGCGGCGCATCGTGAGTTGATGGAAGAATCGGGTTACAGCACGGACAGGATGGAACTGTTGGCGCACATGCTGGCGAATCCCAGCGGGGCCGTCACCCGGATCTGGTGGTATCTGGCGTATAATGTGCGTAAGACGGGAGCACAGAAGATTGATCCCATCGAGGTCATTGAGAATCGCCTGGTCACGCCGGGAGA
>JAICIM010000561.1 GCA_025928885.1 Ktedonobacteraceae bacterium
ACGTGATCAGCGCCTCGTCGCCACTCATCTCGCGCCAGGGAGACTCTATCATCTGAGACCGGAAGAGATAAATGACCAGTGAGATCACTGGCATTTGATACTCATGATACAGTATAGCATGATAGGCCAGCAGCCGCGAAGCCATCTGATCGTCATCACCGGCCTGAAACTCGACATCCACAATATGCAACTGCCCTTGATACAATATTTTATAGACGCGATCAGAGCGCATCGTCGGTCGAATGCGTTCAATATCCAGCGTTTCCTGATAGACCGCACCGGGCAAAAGGACGGGTATCAGATCGGGAATCTGTTGCTGCATAAACTCTTTCAACATAGAATCGTAGACTTGCGGCGCTTTTTTACGCTGCTTTTGACGTGCTTTTTTCATAGAAAGCATTCCCTTCTATCCATACTCCCCGAAGCATACAGAAGTCGAGATTTAAGCACAATTCTTAGAAATACGTACATTCTTTTGAATATTATACTTATAAATAGTTACTGGCTCGTCTGGGGAACATCTATTGCTCAGCAGCACGGGCTATTATCATTCCATCTATCTGAAGGATTCTTTGCCTATTTCGCCCTGACCGCTGCGGTACTCATCGTTGCCAGCCTCTCAGGGGTGTTGTTTGGCGATGTCGCCCTCTTCTGGCTCACGGTAGGCGTGTTCTGGGGTGCGGCCCTCATTGTGCTCCTCATCGCTGGACCGACCACCCTGACACGCAAACCAACTCTCGATCCGATTCTGTTCTATCCTATCCGGTCCATACTCCCTGGGGATCACACTCACGGATCAAACGTAGCTCGTCAGCGGTGGGCGGCACGGTCTCGGCACAATTGGAGGCGAGACGAAGCGGCCAGCCGGTCTGCTCCTGCACCTGCTCAATGCTGCTACCTGGATGATACGATTGTAACAACGCCTCGCCCGTTGTCGGATCAAAGGTGAAGACGGCCAGTGTGGTGATCAAAGCTGCTGGACCACCACGCGGCAGGCCAACCCGTTGTCGCCAGGCTGTACCGGCTGGCCCCTGCTCGTCGGGATATCCATAACCTGGACTGGTAATAAAATCGACGCGCTCACGCAAACGGTGTAGCTCGTGAGGCATGATAATGGCGAGGCGCTGCGCCAACGACGCGATATCCGCGCCGCCACCGCTCCCGGGCAGACGTACCTTCACCTCGTTCTGTTGCCAGTTCCCGATCTGTGAAGTATTCAAGTTGCCATAACGATCGATCTCGGCCCCACCAATAAAGCCCAATTCGACCTCACCAGCCGCCATCAGGCCCAGCACGTTTACCGTCCGATCCGTCCACAACGCGCCCGCGACATTGGGGGCATCGCCCATCGTGTAGAGCAGTTCGGTCGCCGGGGTATCGCGCACCACACCCAGCTCAAATATGCCTGTACAGTTGGGCGCGTGCGTGCGCTTTGCCAGCGCAAAGGCAAGCAGCGGCAGGCGCATCCCAACAAAGACCTTCTCGCCATCGCTGATCTGACGGGCCGCACAGACAACCATCAGTTCTCTCGCAGTATAGTTCATCGACACTCGCCTCCTGACTCAGTAGCCATAATCGACCGGGGCCGCATAGCGATGTTCCTTCACGCCCAGATTGCGCAGATGCTCCTCACCCAACTTCTCGTTATATGCCCGACGATCCGGCACATGCAGCACCCACTCCTCCAACCAGGACTGGAACCCCTCCTGGCTCCGCGTTTTGACGTGATAGTCGTGGAAAGCGGCATGATCGCGATTATAATAGCCCTGCACAATGGATGGATGCGCTCCCCAGGGTTCATGGACAACGGCCCGCACCTTGAAGGATGGCCCGATCACACGACTGGGATCGCTGAGGATGATCTCGCGCGACACAATCTCTTCGGCCACAATCACCACGTCGCGTGCTGCCAGCATCGCCTCTTCGGTGATACCAAGACTGCCCCAGACATGCGCGTTGCCATCCTCATCGCAGCGCTGCACATGCATAATGGCAATATCGGGCCGGAGTGCAGGCACCAGCAGGAGCGGAGTCCCATCGAGAGGAGAGCGTTCTTGCCGAAATGTGGGGTTCTGTTGCGGCAGAGAGCTACCGAGCAGCGAACGCGTGGGAATATAGGGCGCACCCAGGCTGGCGGCAAGCAGGGCAAGGCCAATACTGAAATTGCTATGCTCCTCAACAACTATCGGCTGCGGTATTCCCTTCTCAACAGCACGACGATAGCAGTGACCCAACCCTTCGCTGACGTTGCCAACCCAGGCCGCCTTCACCTTTTCAACGCAGCCCGCCCCAATCAACTGATCAAAGAGGATATCCGAAATAGGTCCAATCAACGTGAGGCCGCGCCGACGCTGGCGCATGATCTCATGTCCCGCCGCGAAGGGGATAAACGGCTCTAGAGCCAGTCCTAGCGCGACTGAGGCTCCATCTGGTACATAGCGGGCGATCGCTTCCCGCATCGTCATTAGCTTACTCACACAGGTTCCTCCATCGATAACCAGGCGACAAGCGCAAAACACTGAGATTAGATGGCTCGTGCGCCTTTACGATACGCCACCGGAGAGACGCCGGTATGCAGGGCAAAGACGCGCGAAAAATAAAAACGATTGCCAAATCCGGTCCGTTCGGCAATCCGGGAAATGCTGTCATCAGTGAACAACAGGAGCCGCTCGGCCATCTTGATGCGCTGCCCCTGAATGTATTGTCCCGGCGTCTGCCCCACGCACTCACGAAAGCGACGAATAAAATAGTCTTCGTTCATATGGCAGCGTTGGGCCAGTTCGCTCACCACCAGACGGCAAGCGAGGTTCTCTTCGATATAATGCACAGCAGGCAAAACCGGCTCAAGGGCAATGGCAAGCTGCAAGCCGCGCTGGAGTTGCTCCGCTGGCACGCTCTGGAGATAGAGGGCCAGACCTTCATAGAGCAACGCCTTGATCCGAAATTGCAACACCAGATCATGCTCACCACGCCCCGTTTCCACCTCGTGCATGATAGCCCACGCCTCCCCTTCGAGTTCTGGTCTGCGCGGCAAACAGATGGGCATAGCGAACATCTCGCGAAATGCCATATAGTGCAGCGGCAACCCGATCACATCGAAATGCACATAGAGATGTCCCACTTCACAGGTCACATGGGTATTGAAGCGCACGCCAGCCGGGATCACATACAAATGTCCCTTTTCCAGAGGATATGAACTATCCGCGCCCTCCACCAGAGCGCCATCCCGATTGTTCATGTAGAGACGCCAGAAGCTACTCTGAATGTTCTGAAATCTCCAGCGTGGAGGCTGAATCGTGACAAAGCGCGTGGTTACAAGCTGGATATGGACGTTCTCCAACATTGCAGTCTGAGCCAAAGATCATTCCACCGTTCTATCAGCAAACAGGTCGGAATCGGATACAACCCCTTCGGATTTTAGTATACCATTCGCAGCCGTCGTCAGGTATTCTTGAGCATAGAAACGAGAAGCGCACAACAAATAAAATGTTCATTGTTGTGCAGATAGTGGTTTTAAAGCATCAACGATTGATAGCAGATGAGGAGGTAGAGATGAACAAAACTCGCCAGCAAATCCTGATTCTGAATCTGGCGACCCCTAATCTGGAAGCGCAAACGGTGGCCTGGGCTATCTACGATGGCGCGGCCCCGGCAGACGCATTACAGATGAACACAGGCGATTCCGATGACCCTCCCTACGAATCGGTGCTGGCCGCGATGCGCGATGGCTGGAACGTGATTCAGCTGCCCGCGCTGCCCTACTACATGCCCGGACATGAGCATGAAAGTGGACATCTTCCCTACGAGTATACTCTGGAAAGAAAGGTGACAATCGATGAGTAGTGTAGAAAGACACCATTTGCTGACCGCGCAACAGATGGCTCGTTTCGTCACTGATGGCTTCCTGATGCTCGAAGAACTGGTGCCACAGGAATACAACGAAGCGGCCTACGCTGCCGAGGTCGCCTGGGAGGGCGCGGGCTACAATTTCTGGCATCAGAGCGAAAGCATCCAGGCGGTATTTAACCTGCCACAGGTCAAAGGAGCTATCCAGAGCTTCGTCGGCACCCATCCCATCTACGACCATTCGTTCCTGCATATCGTCAAAGGTGGCAACCTCAAGGCCCAGGATTGGCACGCCGATTCGATCATCGACACGCGCCCCTATGCCTTCGACGTGCAGGCGTTTTACTTCTCGCACGATGCTCCACGAGAGACTGGCCCGACGCTTGTGCTGCCCGGCTCCCACTTGCGCAAGGTGAACACTTTTAGCATTGGCCGCTATAAAAATATTGTCGGACAGCGCCAACTGAGCGCAAAGGCCGGTACGATCGTCTTTATGCATCACGGCATCTGGCACTGCGCCCAACCAAACTTCACCAACAAAACGCGCTACGTCTTCAAAGTGCGCCTACGCCCGGGACAGGAGCAGCGTGGCCTCTTCAATACCGACGATTACGACAACCCGGAGGTTGCCGCCATCTTCAAGAAGGGCTACCAGAGCTGGCAGGGCAACGAGGCTCGTCTGGATCATGTCGAACGTGCCAAACTATGGCGCTACGTGACGGGCGACAACCGCGTCGATGTCTCTTTTGAAGGTGCGCTCACCCGCATGTCCATCGCTTAATAAGAAGAGAAGTTGCTCAACAACGCTATAAACGTTGGGCAACTTCTTTTCTTACCCCCTCTATATGACCTGCCAACTTTTTTCCAGTTGTATAAC
>JAICIM010000665.1 GCA_025928885.1 Ktedonobacteraceae bacterium
GAACGAGCAGCACTGATCGGCGCTCATGTCGAAGTGCGGAGCCAGCCAGGGAAGGGAACAAGCGTGCGGCTCTGGAAGGGAAAGGAGAAGGCATGATTCGAGTATTGATCGTGGACGATCAGGAAATTGTGTGCGAGGGGTTGAAGGTTATTCTGGATGCCAGCCCGTCGCTTGAGGTGGTCGGGCTGGCATATGACGGGATGCAGGCGTTGGAGAAAGCCGAGGCGCTCAAGCCGGATCTGGTGCTGATGGACCTGAAGATGCCCGTCATGAACGGTATCCGGGCGACGCAGGCACTGAAAGAGGCGCATCCGCAAATCGCAGTGCTGGTCCTGACCACCTATAACGATGACGAATGGGTAATTGATGCGATTCGCGCGGGGGCAGCGGGCTATCTGCTGAAGGATGCGACGCGTGAAGAGATCGTTGCGGCCATCGAGGGGACGATAGCGGGGCGCACCTATGTTGATCCGGCGATGGCAAACAAGGTGCTGGCCTATGTGCGCGGCGAGAGCCAGCCGAAATCCAACATCGCCGAACAGTTGAGTCCACGCGAACGAGCGATATTGCAACTACTCGCCAACGGCTGGAGCAACGCCGCCATCGCCGCGCAGCTCCATCTGGCCGAGGGGACAGTGCGCAACCACGTGAGCATCATTCTCGCCAAGTTGGAGGTGACGGATCGCGTTCAGGCAACGGCGCTGGCCTGGCGCTACCGTCTGGTCACTCCCATTAGCGAAAAGGGATATTGATTTAAAAAAGCTGCTGTTCAAGCACATAGCGGGTGGCGGCACTACGCGACGAGACTTGCAGCTTGCGATAGATCGAGGTGAGATGAAAGTTGACGGTGCGTGGGCTGATGACAAGCTGCTCCGCGACCTGAGCATCGGTTAGCCCCTGCGCAACCAGACGCAATACATCCCGCTCCCGCTGCGTCAAATCGTCATGCAGGCAACGCTCTTGAAGTAGTTTCATCGCCGGTCGCTTCTCTACCGAAGAGGTGGGGGCAACATGGCGCATACGATGCCGCGCGGCAATCGCCTGCTCTGGCGACATAACCTGCCCCTCGGCCCACGCAGCGGCAAAAGCACGTTTGCCCAACCGCTCATGCAGGGTGGTTAGCGCCCTCTCGCGAACCTCTTTTTCAAGCGGAGCGGTCATAGAAGCACCGATGATCCGGCGAAGAGCATCGACGGCACTCAATATTTGCACCGCCCAGATGCTCTCACCAAGCGCAACAGCGGTCCGGGCCAGCCCTTCCAGATAGACCGCGAGTATCCAACGATCGTCAAGCTTGAGGATGATCGTCAGGCTCTCCTCATAATATGCACACGCCTGCTCAAAATCGCCCGTTGCATAGGCTATCTCAGCCAGAGCGCTGAGGGTATGAGCGATACCGCGCTGATTCCCCAGTTCTCTAGCGGCCATCAGACTCTCTTCCTGCAAGGCACGAGCTACGGTGCAGTCTCCCTGGAGCAGAACAATCCAGCCCAGCAGGCTGAGAGCCGACGCGATGTTATAGCGGTCGTTGAGCGCCCTGGAAAGCTCCAGGCTCTCGTCGATCAACAGGCGTGCCAGGTGGGTATCGCGTTCAAAGAAGGCCAGATTGGCGAAACAATAGAGCGCCTCGCTACGAACATCTCGGCACAGCTCCCCCTGCGCAACCAGCAGGCTCTCTTCATAATACGCACGAGCTGTGGCAGCATCTCCGCGCATCCAGGCAATGTAGCCCAGGCGATACAGCGATCCGGCGCTCCCAACCGGGTCTCCCAGATCGCGAAAGATGCCCAGGCTCTCTTCACACGCAGCGATGGCGGCCTGGAAATCTCCCTGATAGCGGGCCAGGGTCGCGAGAATACACAGGGCGTGACCACGAATCGCTGCTGATGCGTTCTGATCGCTCTTCAGCGCTTGCTCCAGCAGATCGCGACCCTCTTTCACATGTCCACCGATAATCCAGAAGCGCTCCAGCGCCTTTCCCATGCGCAGAGCCATCTCTACTCCCTTGCGCGTCTCGCCCTGAGCGATGAAAAAGCAGAGCGCCTCTCGCAGATTATCATGTTCGCGCTGCAACAGCTCCAGCCACGGGCGCGGCTGCGGCCCCTTCAGCGCTGGCTCTGCCTCTTCTGCCAGCCGGAGATAGTAGGTTGCGTGTACCCATTGTGCTGGCGCCAACTCTCCGGTGCGGGAGAGGCATTGCCGCCCATACTCGCGAACCGTGCGTAGTAACAGCAGGCGCGGCTCCTCAGCCTCCCGAGTTGAGCGATAGAGCATGCTTTTGTCGAGCAGAGAGGTCACGCCCTCTAGCAGCGCATTTTCCTCCTGTCCATGTCCGGCCAGGTCCCAGGCCGTCTCAAGCGCTGAGAAAGTGCAGCCGCCGGCAAAGATCGAGAGGAAGCGAAAGAGCCGCTGTTCGTGCGGCTTCAGGAGACGATAGCTCCATTCCAGCGTATTGAGCAGCGTCTGTTGCCGGGTAGGAGCGTCGCGCATGCCATGCGTCAGGATCTGAAGCAGGTGGCTCAATCGTTCCAGCAGCATCTTTGGCGACAACACCCGCAAGCGTGGGGCCGCCAGCTCGATTGCCAGCGGGAGGCCATCCAGATGAATGCAAATTTCGGCAACAATAGCGCTATTTTCCTTGTTGAGCAGAAATTCAGGCGATACCGCTCTGGCCCGCTCTGAAAAAAGCGTGATGGCTGGATAGCGGTCGAGATCTTCGATCAGCGGTAGCGAGGCGGCATCAGGCAGCGTCAGAGGAGGCACCGCAAAGGTATGCTCGCCAGAGATGTGTATGACGGCGCGGCTGGTTGCCAACACTTTGAGATCCGGGCAGGCTTGCAACAGCTCCGCCAGCGCCGGGGCCGCATCTACCACCTGCTCAAAGTTGTCGAGCAGCAGCAGCATGCGCCGCTCTTTGAGGAATGCTTGAACGTGCTCAAGGAGCGGACGGCTCCCCACCTCCTCCAGTCCAAGCGCCCAGGCGATGGTCGGAATGACGAGATCGGGGTCACTTATCTCCATCAGCGAGACAAAGTAGACCTGATCGGCAAAGTCTTTGCGCAGACAGGCGGCAACCTGAAAGCTCAGGCGCGTCTTCCCCACGCCGCCGGTCCCGATGAGGGTGAGCAGGCGTATCTCCGGGCGTCTGAGCAGAGCGCAGATGCTGGCAATCTCCTGTTCCCGTCCAACGAACGAGGTTAACGGCACCGGGAAAGGGGGCCGTGTGTGAGATGCAGCAGTTGTCTTTCCCTCCCGCGTAATCAGCGAGATTTCCTGCACACCCTGTAATTCAATGCATGCATTTCCAGCCTTCATGAAATGTCCTTTCAAGATGTCTTCTCTATCTTTATACGCAAATAAGATACATGGGAGTATTGCAGGAATAGCAGGTATAAGTGGATATCAATTATTAAACGCGATGAGGGTGCGTTTTCAACAACTCTACGAACAACCTGTACAAGGATACCTGTTTTTTATACGAAAGACTATGAATTGCTTCACAGAATCGCCTGCCATGCGGGCTAACATCAACAATTGATATGCAGGCTCAAACAGCCTCTCAGCGGCCATCAGTAGAATTACCAGGCTTTTTTGCAGTGGTACAACAGGTCTTTCATCAATAACCAGGTAATTTCACAGATGACCTTTTCTCTCTCTTCAGCTACACTCGAATGCAGAGTTTGTGATAAGGGAAAGAGTCAAATTTGCTAGAAATGTTCTATAGGCAAGATATAGA
>JAICIM010000664.1 GCA_025928885.1 Ktedonobacteraceae bacterium
GCCCCAACTGGCGCTACAGGCTTATGCAGACTGTATTGACACTCCCTATCACTCTCTCTCAATCTGCAAGCGCTTGCAAACCCTGTCATAGATTTAACATATAAAACCAATCCTGTCAAGCTTTTTTTCTCACAAATTCTGCCCCCAAAAATCTCTTTCATTAATGAAATCACCGACATTTCAGAACGAAAACAAGCGAAACTTGACAGACCTTTTCAGCTTATGTTACATATTTGTGCAAACATATTTGCAAGCGCTTGCATGAAAATAACAGTGCAACTGTGAATTCTCAATATTGTGACGAACCAGGAGCACCAGCCCGCCTGGGAAGAGATCTCTCTCTTCTAGCCCTCAGTGCAGCCATGACGAAACAGGCATTTCTATTGCGTAATAGCAGAGAAATATGGCATAATTTTCATCGAATACGCAACTATTTTGCCTGTTTCGCGCAATTAGATATGGCGGAACTGGAATTCGACATGGGCCATGTGATACCATCACAGTAAATATTGTTATCTTCTCTTCTTGAGAAGGACAATAGCAAACAGAGGAGAGTCTTGCTCCACTGTCCGTCTTGTACGTTCGTTCTCCGCAGTACACAGAGATGTGCTGACATCGCGGGACATTCAAAGGAGTATTTTCCATGACTTCACTCGCACACGAGATCACCAGCGACCAGTATAAGCCAACAAAAGCGGATAAATTTACCTTCGGCCTCTGGACGGTAAATAATCCTGGTCGTGACCCTTTCGGCGATGCTGTTCGCCCCCTGATGAGTCCGGTCAAAATCGTCCAGAAGCTGTCGGAGCTGGGTGCCTATGGCGTCAATCTGCACGACAACGACCTTGTTCCCTTTGGGGCAAGCGCTCAAGAGCGTGATCGCATCGTTAAAGAGTTCAAACAGGCGCTCTCCGATTATGACATGGCCTTCCCGATGGCGACGACTAACCTCTTCTTCCATCCTATTTTTAAAGACGGAGCATTTACCTCTGTCAATCCAGAGGTACGCGCCTTCGCACTGAAGAAGACAATGGCTTCCATCGACCTCGGTGCTGAGCTGGGGGCAACCATCTACGACTTCTGGGGCGGTCGTGAGGGCGTCGATTCGGAGGCCAGCAAAGATCCCGTTGTCGCTATCGAGCGCATGCGCTATGCGATCAACTTCCTCTGTCAGTACGCGATTGATAAGGGGTATAATATGCGCTTCGTGCTGGAACCGAAGCCCAATGAGCCACGTTCCGATACCTATTTCCCCACTATCGGTCACATGCTCGGCTTCATTTATACCCTCGATCATCCCGATATGGTCGGCCTGAACCCGGAGGTTGCCCACGAATACATGTCGGGCCTCAACTTTGTGCATGGCGTCGCGCAAGCCATCGAAGCTGGCAAGCTCTTCCACATCGACCTGAACGATCAGAAGGGGCCGCGCTACGACCAGGACTTCCGCTTCGGCAGCGAGAACCTCAAGAACCTGTTCTTCCTGGTCAAGCTGCTGGAGGATCGTGGCTACGACGGCCCCCTCCACTTCGACGCTCATGCCTATCGCACCGAGGACGAAGAGGGTGTGTGGGACTTCGCCGCAGGCTGTATGCGCACCTACAACATCTTCAAAGCCAAAGCCAAACACTACAACGCTGATCCCGATCTACAGGCGCTCCTGCAAGAAATCAATGGTGGCGACCAGACCTACGGTGGCCTGCTCACTAATGGTTACAGCGCAGAGGCAGCCAAAAAGCTCAAAGAGGCTGAGTTCGATATCGACGCGCTGGCAAAACGTGGCTACAAATATGAGAAGCTGGACCAGCTGGCCGTTGAGGTTATCCTGGGCATCCGCTAATCCATAGCGAATAGCATGTACCATCTCCGGTGCGGCGCTTCCTCTCAAAGCGCCGCACCTTTTTTCGCGTATAATCATGGTATGAATACTGTCACGCGGCCCATACGTTGAGACGTGCAAGCTATACAGACGATACAAACGATAGTGATGGAGGAGAGTTGCCATGTCCTCAATAGCAATCATCGGAGCCGGTATGAGTGGACTGGCCGCCGCTCATATTTTGCAGGACGCCGGGTATGCCGTCACGCTCTTTGAGCAGGAACACAATCCCGGCGGTCGCGCCAACACTCACAAGCGCGATGGCTTCATCTTCGATCCTGGTGCGCAATACATCAAGCAGGGGACACCTGATAGCGTCTCATTTATCACCGATCGCTTCTCTCTCCCCGATCTGATCGATATCGCCAAACCGGTCTGGATCTTTGATGGTGCCGGACACATTCAAGAGGGCGATCCTATACAGAATGCCGAACCGAAGTGGAACTATCGACACGGCCTCTGTATGCTGGCCAAACGCATGGGCGAGGGGCTGGATATCCGCTTCGAAACGCATATCGCCCACGTGCAGCAGACGCATCTTGGCTGGAACCTCTATGCCGCCCCGGATCAACTTATCCGCAGCTTTGAATATCTTCTCATCACCCTTCCTGCGCCAGCCGCCGGCGCTCTCATCCGGGCCAGCCATCTCACAGATGATCTGCGCCCTCAGATCTGCTCTGCTCTCGCGGCTGCTCACTACCATCCGCTGATCTCGGTCGCGCTCGGCTATCGGCCCCGCCCCATCAATCGACCGTACTATGCCCTGGTGAACACCGATAGACAACATGCGGTTTCCTGGCTCGCCTGGGAGCATGAGAAAGCTCCCGAACGCGCTCCGGCAGATACGGGCCTGCTGATCGCTCAGCTAGCCTCACCATACAGTGCCGAACACCGGGACACACCAGACGCTGATCTGCTCCCCGAAGTTGTTGAACGGGTCAAAACGCTGATCGACGAAGACCTGCCGTTCCCTTTCTTCACCGATATTCAGCGCTGGCCCTACGCGCTTCCCTCCAGCAAAGCCGATGCTGAGAACCTGAACGCGCTGACAATGCCACACGGCCTCACTTTCTGCGGCGATGCGTTCGTTGGTGGGCGGGTTCATCTGGCAATTGAGCATGGTATAATAGTCGCCGGACAATTTATCGCGCTACATGCCCCGGCTTAAATTATTTTCATGGAGCAAAAAATAGATGTTAGCACATCTCCCGCTGGAAACCCGGGTTGAGATTGATATGCTCGCCGCCAGCTTTGGTCAGCCCCTCGAACGCATCGTCGAGCTACAGAGCAGCAATTATTTCGATCCCCTCAATCGATCCGATCGCTACGGCGAAGTCTGCATGGTCGTGCGCCGCCCGAATGGACACCTGCTCACGATGAAGAAGACGTTCTATCCCCCCGAAGGCTACCGCCTCTTAACCGGCGGCATCAATCATGGGGAAACAATCCTCACGGCACTCTTGCGCGAAACGCACGAGGAGACGGGGTTACAGGTGGAGATCGAGCGCTTCCTGGTCGCCGTCGGCTATCGTACCACCACAGCTGGCGAGGCTCCAGCATTCTACACCTTCGCCTTCCTGCTCAAAGAGGTTGGCGGCGAGCTGGAAGTACTGGATGAGAACGAGCAGGTAGAAAACTTTCAAGAGATCGCGCCCGACGAGCTACCAGCGTTTGCGGAACGATTGGCCCACGTGCAGGATGTGCATAGCGAGGAGATAAACGGCAGCTGGCGAGCATGGGGTGAATTCCGAGCTGTGATTCATCAGTTAGTATGGGAAGCGTTACAGCGGTAATGGCGACTATTCTCGCTGCAAGTCCTGCGCCCCTGTGTTTATAAGACGAGCCGTGCTATAATATTTACGGGTGCCGTGCCAGGCTGACATTAGATATAC
>JAICIM010000530.1 GCA_025928885.1 Ktedonobacteraceae bacterium
GGCAGTGCGGAAAGTGCAATGTTCCGACTTTATGGGGCGCTATGCTGAGGGGCATCCCAATGAGCCGGGCAAGGTCAATCGCTATTATCAGGGGACAAAGTATATTGACCAGATCGAGCGTATGGCACATGACGAGATCTGCGAACTCTTTGCGGCGCAGCAGGCCGATGTGCGTCCCATCAGCGGCAACGCAGCCAATACTGCGATTGCGCTTGGCTATTTGCGCGGCGGCGATACCGTTGTATGCAACTCGACCGACGCTGGTGGGCATATCAGTCATGGCCCGGTGGGCGTCATTGGGCGGCGCATCCAGAATCGCGGGCAGGTGCTGAAGCTGGGGACGGAGAAATCTGTGCATCTGCACTATCTGCCCTTGACCGAGGATCACTATCACGTTGATGCGCAGAAGACGATTGAGCTGATCGATCAGGTTTCGCCGCAGCTGGTAATTATGGGCAAGAGCCTCTTCCTCTTCCCGGAGCCTGTGACCGAGGTTGCGGCCTTCTGTAAAAGCAAAGGTATTCCCCTGCTGTACGACGGCGCACATGTGCTGGGGCTGATTGCCGGTGGGCAGTTTCAAGATCCCCTGCATGAAGGTGCCACATGGCTCACCGGGAGCACGCACAAAACCTTCCCCGGTCCTCAGCGCGGCGTGATTCTGGGCAACCTGGATGCTGACGGCGAGAAAAAATACTGGCCCGCCGCCGATCGAGGTGTCTTCCCAGGCTCATCCAGCAACCATCATTTACATACCCTGCCCGCTCTGCTGGTGACTATTCGCGAAATGAAGCAGTATGGGCGTGATTATGCCGCTCAGATCGTGCGCAATGCTCAGGCGCTTGGCCGCTCCCTCGACGAGTTGGGAACGCCCGTTGAGGCACACGAATTTGGTTATACCCGCAGCCATATGATCGCGGTGAACGTCGCGCAGTGGGGTGGTGGTGTTGAGGTCGCCAGGTGCCTTGAGGAGAGTGATATTATCCTCAACTACAACATGCTGCCCGGCGATAGCGACCCGCGCAACCCGTCCGGCCTGCGCATCGGCGTCTCTGAGATGACGCGCTTTGGCATGAATGAGCAAGCGATGGGCGAACTGGCTCAACTGTTGCACGAGGCTGTACAGGGCAAAAACGTGAAAGAGCAGGTCAATGCCCTGCGTAGTCGTTTTACGGAGATGAAATACGTTTAGTTGTCCGGCAAGGAGGAAGACATTTATCCGTCTTCCTCCCTTCCATGAGAGTCTTTCGAGGCAATTGATTTTCCCATGAGGATATCTGGCTGTCCTGGCCCGTTGGCATCTGGTATCACCCCTATGATAACGTAGCCGAGTTTCTGATAAAATTCATAGGGATGATACCGGAGATTTTTGATCCTGGCGACATGCTCCCAAACGTTGGGATAGAGATCGACCCCTGAAAGGCTTGTTCGATAGTCCTCGTCATCTGTTCCCAACGTAATTGTCAGTGCGCCTCGTTCTTTTACGCGCTCCTCAAAATCCAGGACCAGCTTGCGCCCGATACCCTGCCCTTGATAGGCAACATTCACTACCAGTGGATGCAATTCCCAGACATTGCCATCATAGGCGCTGTATCCAGCTATCCAGCCCAACACCTGCTGTTGCTCGTTAATGGCAATACGGCTGACCTTGTTGGGGCCAAATGACTCATGCACTTCTGCCAGGGCGCTTTCCATATCTTTCCAGGCTCCCGGCGAGTGTACGAATCCGTCTATGAGTAAGTGCGCTACTTGCTGGATAGCAGCTTGATTATCGGGAAATAAATCGATAATAGTTAATTCGTGCTGCTTATTTTCCATTGTTCCAACGTGTTCGTAATCAAACCTTTCACCTCTTCGGACATCGCTGGCTCAGGCGTTTCCGCGTTAAGAAACTCGCACAGGTTGAGCAGATCGAGGAGCTTGATCAGCTTTTTCCAGTTGGTGGGGAGAACGCCACCATGATCGCGGAAGCCACGAATGAACTCGGCCTCGAATGCTGGTGGATAGAGCTTTTCATAGCGCAACATATTGCCGATATCGAACAGGGGTGTACCGGCGAACGCGAACTCCCAATCCAGGACCGCTGCCACTTTCCAGCATTGCGCACGCTGTTGCATCAGCACATTGATCCCTTTAAAGTCCGCATGGACCAGCACAGGAGTAGCGCTCAATTCTGCAAGATGTTCGGCCTGGTCTTTGACAAACAGCTCTAAATGTTCGGCCTCTTCCTCACCCAGTCGCTGGCGCACGCGGTCCAGTTGTAAATACTGCTCAATGCCGTTGAGGTAGGATGCAGGACCATCGCCGAGCGATTCGGCAATGGTCAATCCTGGCCCAAAGAAGCCAGTTTGAGAGAATGTGTACGTTCCAATACGAGCCAGCACTGCTCCCAGGTCGTAAGCACAGGCCACAATATCATCATCACTGCCCGTTTCCATTACCTCGCTCAACAGCGAACCATCCACCCATTTCATGATCGCATATGGTTTGTCGTAATGGGTGCCGTGCAAATCGGCGTACAGTAGCTCTGGAAGCGGCACATTTTCGTTGATCAGATTGAAGATATCCCAATCTTTTTGCAGCGCTTCGTTGTCGCGAACGTAGATGCGCAGGACAAAGGCTTCATTGAAATCAGAGACGCGGATTTTGTAATTGGTATTACAATGTCCCTCCGTCAGCAACTCTGCCGAGATGACCTTTCGCCCCGGAAAGGCTGGTTGTAGCAGAGAGGTGAGTACCTCCTCTTCTGCTGCTACAAAGTCGTGCCGTCTCCCCCAATATTTCTCCATGTATCCTTCCTTTGGATGGTTTTGTCGTTTGGCCCTTACCGGGCAGCGGCTACTGTTTCTGCTGCTCCAGCAGATCGACAAGCCACTGCTCATCATGGACCGGGACGCCAGCTTTTTGCGCCTTTGTAAGCTTGGAACCGGCATCTTCCCCGACGATGAGGTGGCTGAGCGATTTACTCACGCCCGACGCAATTGTGCCACCCAGATTGACGATGGCCTCTTCTGCCGCCGAACGGGTCATATTGTTGAGGCGGCCTGTGAGCAGGAAGGTCTGACCGGAGAGAGGACCTTCTTTCTTCTGCTTCTGCTCCTCCTCCATCGTCACGTCTGCCTCACGCAATTGCTCCACCAGCGCACGGTTGACCGGCTCTTGTTGCCAGAGGTAGACGCTATGCCCTATTTTGGGACCGATGCCTGGGATTTTGACGATCTCTTCCTCGCTTGCCCCCAGCAGGCTATCCATTGTGAGAAAATGTCCGGCCAGGATCTGCGCCGTTTTCTCGCCAACATAACGAATATTGAGGCCAAAGAGGAGCCGCGACAGGGAACGATGCTTGCTGGCTTCGATGGCTGTGAGCATGTTGTCGGCGCTTTTCTCTTTCACGCCCTCCATCGCCAGCAATTGATCGCGCGTTAAACGATAAAAATCGGCGACGTTCTGAATGTATCCAGCCTCTAGCAGTTGTTCGCAGGTCTTTTCGCCTATCGTGTCGATATCCATCGCGCCTTTGGAGACAAAGTGTGTGATGCTTTCAAAGTTGCGGGCCGGACACTGTGTATTGGGGCAGTAGGCCATTGCCTGATCGGGAATGCGAATGATCGGCGTGCCGCAGCGAGGACAATTTTCGGGCAGGTGATAGACCTCTTCTTTCCCGGTCCGCCGCTCTTCGATCGGTTTGACGACCTGCGGAATCACCTCGCCTGCTCGCTGAACCAGCACCCAATCGCCGATGCGCAAATCTTTGCGCTGGATGTCCTCTTCGTTATGCAGCGCCGAGCGTGAGACGGTGACGCCACGAATATTGATCGGTTCGAGCAAGGCCCAGGGATTGACGGAGCCGGTACGACCGATGTTGACGCGAATATCGAGTAATTGTGTTGCCACCTGGATGGGAGGATACTTGAACGCGATAGCCCAGCGGGGATCACGCGCAACAACGCCTAGCTCCTCTTGCTGAGCCAGATCGTTGATCTTGATCACGACGCCATCGATCTCGTAGGGCAGGTTAAAGCGCTCATGCTCCCACTTTTTGCAGAAATCCATCACTTCGTCGAGGCTATGCGCCATCTGGATATGCGGATTGACGGGGAAGCCCCAGCCGCGAATCAGTTCCAGCGCCTCCCATTGCGTATTGATGCGCCTGCCCTGGATATAGCCAAGCTGGTAGCCGAAGAAATCAAGATTGCGTGAAGAGGTGATGCGCGAATCTTTTTGTCGCAGCGAACCAGCAGCAGCATTGCGCGGATTGGCAAAGAGGCGATTGTCGGTCATTTCTTCGTTGAGCTTCTCAAAGCTTTTGATCGACATATAGATCTCGCCGCGCACCTCGACCTTATCAGGAATGAGGTCGCCGCGTAGTCTTTGCGGAATGGTGCGAATGGTGCGCACGTTTTGCGTCCAATCCTCGCCAACCATACCATCTCCGCGCGAGGCACCTATGGTCAATCGACCCTTTTCATAGGTCAGGGCCATCGCCAGCCCGTCGATCTTCAGTTCGCAGACGTAGCTGAATTGCGCATTGGGTAAAATATTCTGTGCGCGTTTGTGCCAGTCGAGCAGCTCTTTTTCGTTGCGGGCATTTGCCAGGCTCAACATAGGCTGCGGATGGCGATGCTGCGGTACGTCCTGGATGGGAGCCGCACCGACGCGTTGGGTGGGCGAGTCCGGCGTTTGTAGCTCTGGATGTTCCCGCTCGATGCGCCATAGCTCTATCATCAGTTGATCGTACTCAGCATCGGTCAGCGTCGGATTATCCAGGACGTGGTACTGATAATTGGCCTCTTCAATCTGGTGGCGCACTGTTGCCACATGCGCGGCGAGTTGTTCTTCTTCGCTTTTGCCTGCCTGCTCTAATAGTGAAGTTTCTTCGTCTTTCTCATAGTTCTGCTCAGGTGTCATATCGTTATTTGTAGACATAGACGCGTCTCCTCCCTGGCTTCTTTTTTTTGTTGCAGATACTATAGAGTTCTTTTTAGAAGGCTTGATAGTGGAAAACTTCGGCTGTGCCTGTAA
>JAICIM010000695.1 GCA_025928885.1 Ktedonobacteraceae bacterium
GCCGATGGGATCGAGCGTGCGGTTGCGCTGGCGGGCCGCTCTGATGTCGCGCTGATCTTTGCTGGATTGAGCGGCGAATGGGAAAGTGAGGGCTTTGATCGTCCCAACATCGATCTGGTGGGCCAGCAGAACGAGTTGATAGCACGCGTGGCGGCGGCAAACAAGCGCACGATTGTGGTGCTGAATACCGGTTCGCCCATCGCGATGCCCTGGCTTGAGCAGGTGGCGGCGGTCGTTGAAGCCTGGTTCCCTGGCCAGGAATGTGGCAACGCCATCGCTGATGTCCTCTTTGGCGCTGTCAATCCCTCCGGCAAACTTCCCCAGACCTTCCCGGTACGCCTGGAAGATAATCCCGCCTATATCAACTATCCGGGCGAGAACGGCAAGGTGCGCTATGGCGAGGGGCTGTTCGTCGGCTATCGCTATTACGAGAAGAAGAAGATAGCGCCGCTCTTCCCCTTCGGCTTCGGCCTCTCTTACACCACATTCGCCTACGACAACCTGCGGCTCAGCGCGAACAAGATTGGCCCACAGGAGACGCTAGAGGTGCAGATGGATGTGACCAACACGGGCGAACGTGCGGGTAGAGAAATCGTGCAGCTGTATGTGCGGGATGTACAATCGCGGCTGCATCGTCCAGACAAAGAGTTAAAGGGGTTCGCCAAAGTGCAGCTTGAGCCGGGGGAGCGCAAGACGGTCTCGCTCTCGTTGGGACGGCAGGCGCTGGCCTATTACGACGATCTGGCCCAGGCGTGGGTGGCCGAGGCGGGTGAGTTTGAGGTACTGGTAGGCTCGTCATCGCAGGCAATTCAGGGGAGGGCCACGTTGACGCTGACCGAAACTTCCCGCTTTGGTGGCACGCTCGATAAGGATTAACTGGACATACGATTGCATGAGGGGTTATAATGGATAGGATATTCTCTATTCGATAGTGTGGAGTTCTATGCCTTGAGCAGTCATTATACACCGGGTTCTGGCAATGGAGCATCGAGCAATAGTAACACCAATTCGTTTGCCAGTCGTCGCGAATTTCGTGCCAACAATATAACCGGCATGCTACCACCCCTCGGCACGACCGGGATGGAGCGTAACTATAGCGGCACCTTTGATTTCGATCAAATGATCGAATCGCTGCACGAGCTTTTCGAGCATGACCGCCAGATAGCCAGCCAGCCGGACGCCACGCGCTGTGGGATCTGTTATCTACACTTCCCGGTAAGCGAACTGGTCTATCGCGAAGAGGGGTTCTATCTCTGTGAAGGGTGCGACCATACACTGGGCAAGCAGGCCGCACCGATGCTACGACGCCAGCAAAAACTCGGATAAGCGTTCCATTCAATGCCCTTCTCACAAGTGTTGATCGTCCATATAGAAAAAGCCTGGGATCTCGCAAGAGATTACCAGGCTTTTTCATTGTTTGCGTCAA
This sequence comes from Ktedonobacteraceae bacterium, assembly GCA_025928885.1. Lineage (GTDB taxonomy): Bacteria > Chloroflexota > Ktedonobacteria > Ktedonobacterales > Ktedonobacteraceae > JAICIM01. The sequence continues at coordinate 1,427 of JAICIM010000695.1, forward strand.
AGCAATTCTATTCGACCAGGGCAGATTCTTCTTCGAGATCTTCTGGTTGGGCCTCGCGTAGATCTTCGGGGCGATCCAGACGATCGAGGAAGAGGATGCCGTTGAGATGATCGATCTCGTGCTGCAAGATACGCGCCCACCAGCCCTCGGCGTTTACTTTCATGGCTCTACCTTTGATATCCTGACCCTTGACCTGAACCTTCGCGGCACGACGAATATTTTCGCCCACATAGCCCGGGATGCTCAGACAGCCTTCAGCACCGATCTCTTCGCCTTCGGCCTTGATGATCTCGGGATTAAGCAATGCGACTTTGTAATGCGCCTCGGTCTCGGGGTCATCGTATTCGGCGACGAGCACGCGAATCGATTGCGCGATCTGCGGCGCGGCCAACCCGACACCGTTGGCCGCATGCATGGTCTCAAACATGTCATCGACCAGCTTCTGCAAAGATGGCTCAAAGCGATGCAACTTTTTCGCTTTTTGCCGAAGAATAGGATTTTCTGATGTAATAATCTTGCGAATAGCCATAATCTCGCTCTCACCCCTGCACAACACTGAAAAATCCAGGATACCTCTTGTGAGGTTCCTACTCAACCACTATAATTGCTCTATATCCTATCATATCAGTAGGTGTTACGCAAACAAACAGACCAGAGTACAACGAAACGAATATGCCAGATATTGTTGAAACCGTTAGAAATACGCTTGAAGAGCATCATCTGCTCCCAGCCGAGGGCGAAGTCGTGGTCGCCGTTTCGGGGGGAGGCGACTCGCTCTGCCTGCTGCATCTGCTCCATTCCCTCTGCGGTCCCGCAAAGATCTATCCAGGCGTCCGGCTCCGTGTTGCCCATCTCAATCACCAGTTGCGCGGCAAAGAGAGTACACGCGAGGCAGAAGAGGTGGCGCAACTGGCAGCGGCCTGGGAACTGCCCGCGATTATCGGCAGCATCGATGTGCGAGCGCTGGCCCGACGCGAGCAGCGCTCGCTGGAAGATGCGGCGCGGGTCGCTCGCTATCGCTTCTTGCGCGAGGTTGCGCGGGGAGGACGCATCGCCATCGCTCATCACGCTGACGATCAGGTCGAGACGCTGCTGCTGCACTGGTTGCGCGGCGGAGGCATCGCCAGCATGGTCGGCTTACAACCAATGCAGCAAGATATCATTCGCCCGCTGCTTGCTATCACCCATGCCGACGCGCTGGCCTATTGTACCGCGCATGGCCTCGTTCCCCTGGAAGATGCCAGCAACACCGATCCGCGCTTCCTGCGCAACCGCATTCGCCATGAACTATTACCGCTGCTGGAGGCGATGAATCCTGGCTTTCGCGCCATCCAGTTGCGCACTGCTGAGGTGATGCAGGTCGATGTGGCCTGGATCGAGGCCCAGGTCGATGCAAGCTGGCCGGAAGTTGTGATCTCAGAGCAGGAGGGACGCATCCGTCTGCGACGCGGCGCACTATGCAACCTGCAGCTCAGCATTCAGCGCCATCTGCTGCGCCGCATCAGTGCTCTTCTTTGCGATGGTCAATCCCCGTTAGAGCTGCGTCACTATAAACTGATCGAGCAACTGGTCCAGCTCCACAACCGGAGGCGCATGTTAGAGCAACATATGCCGGGGCGCTTACGTGTGCTGCGGATCGGGGAAGAGATCATTTTTGAGTGCCTCGACGAGACTCGTCAGACGATGCCAGCAGAACGCGCCGCAGCTGTTTTGCCGCTTCCGGGTCAGGTGATCGTTCCTGGCACCGATTGGCTGGCAATTGCCGAACTGTTGACAGACGAACAAACACAGGCGATACAACAGGCAGGGAAGCGGGACGATTGGCGTTCCCTTGCCACGACACCCAATGTTGTATATATTGATGGTGACAGGGTAGGTACGGCCTTCGTTGTGCGCACTCGCCAACCAGGAGATCGCATCCAGCCGCTGGGCATGGCCCACGAGAAAAAGGTGCAGGATATCCTGGTGAACAGGCATATTACCC
>JAICIM010000718.1 GCA_025928885.1 Ktedonobacteraceae bacterium
AAGATTTTCTCTGGCCCCTGCTCGTTCTGTCGAGGGATGAGATTCAGCCTTTGATGGTTGCCATCTATCGCTTCTCCGGCCTGGACTCGATGCAGCCCTTGAATACTATTATCGCTGGATTAGCGCTCGCCAGCGTCCCACCAATCATTTTGTTTTTGATCTTCCAGCGTTCGATTGTGCGTGGGATCAGCTTAACTGGCCTCAAAGGATAGCGAAATAATTGGGCTGAGATTAGAGTTCTTTTCTTTGATCTGTTGCTTCATCAGTGATGAGACGCCGCCGTACCGCCTGTCGATACGCAGCAAGAACGGTATCCACATGTGCTTTTACCAGTTGGGCTGCCTCTTCTGCTTGCCCATCTTTGATCGCATTAAAGATGGCCCGATGCTGCTCAACCGATTGGAGTAGAGAGCCGGGAGCGCCGCCAGTCATAATTTTGATCGCCCAGCGTTGTAAATACAGGACATCCGTAATGGTTTCGACAAAAAAGAGATTATGGGTGGCCTGAGCAATGGCGCGGTGAAAAGCATCGTCGCTCTCGATGAAAAGCTCCCAGTTTTCGGCCTCTGCGAAGTGTTGATTATCGGCAAGAATCTTTTCCAGATCGCGCAGCTCTGTGAGCGTGATCTGTTCGGTCGCTAAGCGAGCTGTCAGCATCTCCTGAAGCGAGCGGAAGTGAAAAAGCGCCTGAATGTGTTCGGGATCGACCGTCATTGAAAGGTGCAGGGCGGGCATTGCGACCAGATGCGGTCTACCAGCGACATAGATGCCAACGCCCTTGCGGGCCGCTACCAGACCAGTTGCTGCCAGCGATTTGATCGCTTCTCGGACGATGCCACGGCTCACTCCCAGCTGTTCGCCCAACTTTTGCTCAGTAGGTAAGCGATCTCCTGGTTGGAGGCCCGTATTGTTGATAAACTCGACAATTTTCTCCGCCACGATCTCATATTGTGGTCGATAGGTAGAAAATGTCCCATCGTCCTGTGTTGCTTTTGCGCTACTCTTCACAAACGCTCCTGTTCCCCGCAGTTCCTTCCCGGTTGCGGCCATGTCGTCTTCTGTGAGCTATTCAGTAGATGTATCCTATACATCAGCGAGTCTCATTATAACATACATGCGATATTTTACAAGGAAATCTACTGATATTGTATTTGCATTGTTCATTCGCTTGACAAGTATGATGGGTAATGCTATAAAACTTGTAGGATTGTTTGCTTTATTCTTCTTTTTCCTTCATCGTTTTCGCGTATGAGAGACGATCACATAGCAGAAATGTGTTCAACACATTTCCCGAAAAAACACAACATATAACAATCGTTCTCTTTCTATCTCTGACCCAAATCTTATTCGCATGCATAACCATCAGTAGCGCTAACGGTTATTCTCTAGCCATCTCTTTTTCGCTTTAAAAAGTGATAACGTGCAGTCATCATTTTGGCAGGGTTTATCGTCATCGTTGTGATAGATCCAACGAAGTGTGAACAACGAAGTGCAAATGGGAAGCCGAACTGGAAGGAGAAAGGCATGAAATCGCGGTTTGTAAGTCGTTTTCAGGTGTCAGGAGTCCTCTTCATCCTCATCGTATTTCTGGCCGCATGTGGCGGCACATCTGGCCCATCGTCGGGCGGGACATCGGGAGGTGGTTTGGCCTCGGGTGAGAGCTTCAAACTTGGGGTATCACTCACTTTCAACAACACAGATTTCTGGACGAATTACATCTCGTACGAGACGAAGTTTGCGCAGCAGTACAAGGCCACGCTGATCGGGCCTCTGGTCGCCAACAATGACGCAGCCAAGCAGATTACCGACATCCACACCCTGATTCAGGAGGGCGCTCAGGCGCTGATCGTCAATCCGGTAGATAGTGCAGCAATAGCCCCGGCGCTCGATTTTGCGGCGAGCAAGCACGTTCCCGTTGTCAGCGTTGATGTCGCGCCAAGCTCTGGCAAAGTATTTATGATTGTACGTGCAGACAACGTACTCTACGGCCAAAGCTCCTGCGAGTTCATTGCCAAACATGCTACTGGCAGCAGCGGTCATATTGCGATTCTCGAAGGCGACCTCGCCTCTTTGAATGGTAAGGATCGTACAGATGGTTGCAATCAGGTGCTCAAATCGAAGTATCCAAACTTCAAGACCGTCGAATATGCCACGAAATGGGATACGCCAACGGCAGTAAACGATGCAAAGACAGCGCTCAGCACCTATTCAGATTTGAAGGGTATTTATGTTGAGTGGGGTGCGCCCGAGGACGGCATTCTTGCTGCTGAGCAAGCATCTGGTAAATTTACTCCGGTTGGTAGCTCATCGCATATTGTGCTGGTTGGTAACGATGGGGTGCCGCATGAACACGCGCTGATTCGGAGCAATAAACTTGATGGAACTATTTCGCAGCCAGCCAACTCCTATGCCCAATATGCCGTCTTCTATGCACGATCGGCGCTGGAAGGAAAAACCTACTCAGCTGGTCAGAGTACGGATCACAACAGCAAAATCGTGAGCTTGCAGGGCAATCTTGAGGATGCACTGCCAGCGCCTATCGTCGATAAGACCAACGTTGATGATCCGAACCTCTGGGGAAACGCAAAGTCTAATGCTTGAAATGTGCGTAGCATGAAGGGAGGGCTGGCATTGTGCCGGAAGCTATGGAGAGAGAGCCGATAGGAGATCGACCACCTGTCGGGATAGCTCAAGGTGTATGGAAAGCGTTTGGTGAGACGCAGGCGCTGCATGATGTCTCGCTCGATGTGAAGGCCGGAGAGTGCCATGCGCTGGTGGGGCGCAATGGAGCTGGCAAGTCCACGCTTGTCGCGATCTTAACCGGCTTACTACGCCCGGATCGTGGCGCGATCTACCTGGGAGGTGAGGCCGCGCCAGGGCTGGCTGATCGGGCCAGCTGGCAGCGACAGGTGGCATGTGTGTATCAAAAATCGATGGTCGTTCCTGGCCTGACCGTCGCTGAGAATGTCTTTCTCAATCGCACCACCGGAAGCAAGCATAGCCTTGTGAATTGGCGGGTGATGCGGTCTCGTGCCAGACAGGTCATGCTCGATTGGGGATTTGATCTAGACGTTGATCGTCTG
>JAICIM010000324.1 GCA_025928885.1 Ktedonobacteraceae bacterium
CTTTTGCTGCTTTGGGATCTTCCCATCGTAGCCGCGCGACTGTATCGCGCTTGTAGGAAGAGGCGCGATAAAGTCGCGCGGCTACGACATAGGGTTACGAACGAACGTCGGTCTGACGCTCGCGGGCGGCTTTCCACTTTTCGCGCTGCTGCTCGCGTATCTGTTCGGAGGCCGGAACGTAACGCGCCAGGAACTCATCGCGAAACTGCGTATAAGTGCCAGCCTGGATCGCGGCACGCAACTGAGCGGCGAGGCGCAGCATAAAATGGACATTGTGAATGGTGCCGAGACGATAATACAACTGCTCCTCAGCACGGATCAAATGGTGAACATAGCCCGCGCTATAATTGCGGCAGGTGTAACAATCGCAGCCCTCTTCGATCGGACCTTGCACCGTGCGGAAGCGTGCGGACTTGATGTTGACTCGTCCGGTCGCGGTAAAAAGTCCACCGTGACGAGCTACGCGCGTTGGGAGGACGCAATCGAACATATCCATGCCCAATCCAACTCCCATAACCATATCTTCCGGCGAACCGACGCCAAGCAGGTGTCGGGGCTTGTCGCGCGGCAGCTCGGGCGTAACGTGGCGTAACATTTCCCACATCTGAGCCTTTGGCTCCCCAACGGAGAGGCCACCGATGGAGAGGCCCGGAAACGGCATATTCCCGATTACTCGCGCACTCTCTCGCCGCAGGTCTGCTTCAAACGCGCCCTGCACGATGCCAAATAGCGTCTGTTCGGGGCGATGGCGCTCTTTGGCAACCAGCGCTCGCTCCTCCCAGCGGTGTGTGTTCTCCATCGCTTTGCGAGCTTCGCGCGGCGAGCAGGGATAGGGAGCGCAGATGTCGAGGGGGAGAATGATATCTGACCCGAGTTGCGCCTCGATCTCCATGACGCGCTCGGGCGTCAGGACGTGGTAAGAGCCATCCAGGTGTGACTTGAACGTCACGCCATCCTCATTCAGCTTGCGCAGATGTCCCAGGCTCCAAACCTGAAAGCCGCCGCTATCGGTCAGGATCGGACCATCCCAGTGCATAAACGAGTGGAGGCCACCAAATTCGGCAACCAGTGGTGAGCCGGGCCGCAGCATGAGATGATAGGTATTGGCGAGAATGATCTGGGCGCCCGCTGCACGCAACTCTTCGGGAGAGACGCTTTTCACGGTGGCTTGAGTACCCACCGGCATAAAGATCGGCGTCAAAATGGTGCCATGAGGCGTGGCAATGGTGCCGGCACGCGCCCAGGAATCCGGGCATTCGGCATCAATAGTAAAATGAAACGATGACATGTATTTCTCAACTTATGACATGCAATGGGCATGATACAGCACAGACAGGCCCACTGTCCTTCCTTCTATTGTCTCATGAGCGTCAAGTCTGAACGCATCTTCAAATGAGCCAGGGCGAAACTGGATGAACAAAACTAGATGAACGTGAATGAAAGTGTGTGAAATGAGACGAAAAAATGAATTGTGCAAAAAGAAGTAGGCACATAAAAGATGTATAAAGATATTGAAAAGAATAAATTTTTGCCGGAAAAACGCTTGCAAATGGCTAAAAGATGGTGTATGCTTTCATGCGGTATCCAATCTCGGTCTCGCATACGGTGCTCGTCCAGAGTTTCCGACCCACGCTGGTAGGGGGAAGGAAAGAACGATGGTAGACATCAGCTACGAATATTATGGACCCGGAGGATTACCAACATATCACACAGGAGGTCCTTAGTTGAGTTTCGATGACAAAACCCTAAAATGCCGTGAATGTGGAAACGATTTCGTATTCACAGCAGGTGAACAAGAGTTCTACCAGCAAAAGGGCTTGATGAATCAGCCTGGTCGCTGCCCTTCCTGCCGTGCTGCTCGCAGATCTGCTGCTGGCGGTACCGGCTCACGTTCTGAACGCGCCCCGCGAGAAATGCACACGGTTATTTGTGCAGAGTGCGGCACAGAGACGCAGGTACCATTCTTACCCAAGAATGACCGCCCCGTTTATTGCAGCCCCTGCTACGATAAGGTCCGCGTTGCCCGCAGCTAATGCGGGTAGGCGCTGATCCTTTCTGATGCAGACAGCGAGGATTGTTCTCTCTTGAGAGGGCATCCTCCCTGGCAGTAGCAGATGGGTCGTAGTCAGGCGCTCCCTTTCTCCATTCAGAACTTGAAGACAAAGCCGAGGTGTGTTCTTGGTTTTGTCTTATTTTTATTGTATACTACAAGAATTCCCTATCTGGTACTTCTTTGTTGCTCTCTGGAATAAATGCAACTCTATTTACGTTCATTATTGTACCGGGTTTGTCACAGCCACATTGCGACCTTTTTTAGAGTCACGTTTATTCTTTTCTGGTGACATTGTATCTAAAAGGTTATTGATTTGCTTGACAGTCATACTTTGCTCTTTATAATAAAGTAGTAAGATTCTTTTTGGATATGTGCAGATGTATTCCCGCGCAAGGGGCATCTCTTACGGGTGTCTTGTCTCAATAAAAAGCTAGCGCAAAGGAGGACACCTGGAAGAGATGCCTTTCCAATTCTGCGTATGGAGGATGAATGCTACTCGGGCCGCGATGGAGGTTGAAAGACGTGCAAACACAAGATGGTATCACTGGCTCTGTTGTAGGGTTTTATAATGGCTACCGATTCAAATAAAATTGCTGCCGAGTCGTTTGTTCCCTCAATTGCAACGGCAGCGCCGTTGAGGAAGAACTTGACTCCATCTCATTTAACGCTTGCGGATTTACTGGTTGAGACCAGTAAATATCTCTCCCCCGAAGACATAGAGAGAATCCGGCAAGCCTACGCGCTGGCCGACCGAGCACACAAGGGTGTGGTGCGGCGTTCTGGCGAACCGTATATTGAGCATCCAATCGAGGTGGCGCTCCTGCTGGCTGAGATGCGTATCGATGCTGAGGGGATTATGGCTGCCCTTTTGCATGATGTGGTTGAGGATACCGATTATACGCTGGATGAATTGCGCGAACAATTCGGAACTGCCGTCGCCAGTATTGTTGATGGTGTCACCAAATTTGATGCCCTGGCTAGCCAGCCAGCCAGCGCTGCTAGCGAACAATCCTCTGAGTTAGAGTCGAGTACTGAGCCTGAAACCCCTGCTGAGCGTCCTCCATCCTCAATCGTTGATAAGCGCCGCCAGCGCAGCGAGACCGTGCGCAAAATGCTGTTGGCGATGGCCGAAGATCCGCGTGTGGTCGTGCTCAAGCTGGCCGACCGCCTGCATAATATGCGCACACTCTCCGCTATGTCTCCCGCCCAGCAACAGAACAAGGCCCGTGAAACCAGCGAGATCTATGCGCCCCTGGCCCGGCGTCTCGGTATGATGCAGGTGCAGGCCGAACTGGAAGATCTGGCGCTGTTGTATCTGGAGCCTGAGCGCTACGAGTGGTTAAGACAGGAGGTCGCGGAAGAGGTCAAGCGGCGCGTCCCATACGTTGCGGAAATATGTCGTATCTTGCGCGAAGAGATGCAACGTGCCGGGATTCGCGCTGAGGTTCATGCCTGGCACAAACATCTCGCCAGTATCAACCGTAAACTGGATGATGTCACTCATTTGCATATCGGCAACGAGCTGAGCCAGATTCATGATCTGGTCTCTTTCCGCATTCTGGTTGACACCGATAATGAATGTTATCTGGCGCTGGGCCATATTCACGCGTTATGGCGGCCAAAGGATGGGCGCATCAAGGATTTTATCGCGACGCCCAAGCTCAACGGCTATCAATCACTGCACACCACCGTTTTTTGCCTCGACAATCGCCTCGCCGAAATCCAGATTCGTACCCACGATATGCAGCGCACCGCCGATTATGGTATTGCCAGCTACTGGTATCTGAAGGAGCGCGTGGGCAGGGATGAGGCGTCGCCCAATAGCTGGAGTCTCTCGTATCGCGAGATGGTGGCCTGGATCGAGCAGTTGCGCCAGTGGCAGCGTGAGTTGCCACAGAGCGCCGACGAGTTTGTGGAGGCGGTCAAGGGCGATATCTTTCAGGAGCAGATTTTTGTCTTTACGCCCAAAGGCGAGGTCAAGGATCTGCCGCGCGGCTCCACGCCGCTGGATATGGCCTATCGCATTCACACCGATATCGGCGACCACTGTGCTGGCGCACGTATTATCACCAACATGGACGAGAGTGGCCGGTTGGTGACGCGTCTGGTGCCGCTTGATTATGAGCTAAAAGGCGGTGAGATCGTCGATATCGTCACGAGCCGAACCGTCCATCCAACGCGCGATTGGCTCAGCTTTGCGCGTACGGCGGCGGCCCGCAACAAGATTCGGCGCTATCTCAAGACCTATGAGCGTGAGATCAACCTGCAAATGGGTCGTGAACGTCTGGACCTGACCCTCAAAACGGCAGGTGCGGCAGGCGTCAATGAGCGCGTCGAAGATCTGATTCAGCGCTTGCGCAGCGAAGATCCGGCGGCGGGGACAGCCCTCAAAAAGTATGCCACGCTCGACGATATCTATGTGGCGCTGGGCCGCGAAGATCTTCAGATTGAGGAGATCAAGAAATACCTGTTGCCTTTCCTGCGCAAACACGGCGAGATTGTGCCGAGCAAGAGCGGTGAGCATGTTGCCATTGAGGGCGAGGCGACCAGCCTGGTCAAACTGGCGCAATGCTGTTGTCCCATTCCGGGCGATGCCATCGTTGGCGTTTTAAATCCGAATAAAGGAATGTTTGTCCATCGTAGCGATTGCCGCATGTTGCGCCGCTATCGCAGCAACCCCAATGCGCTTGTAGAGGTCAACTGGCTGCAAATCGAACCGGAAAACTATCTGGTTCCGGTAACGCTCATTGCTCACGACCGCTCAGGTCTGTTACGCGATGTTGCAGCGGTCGTTGCCGATGCAGGCATTAATATGACCTCGGTGACCTCTTCGACGAACACATCTCTCCAGAAAGCAGTGATTACCGCGACGTTAGAGATTGACGCCGCCCGGGGCGTTATCGATCAAATTGAGCGCGTCCTCCGTCGTTTGCGTCAGGTCAAAAACGTTGTCAGTGTAGAACGCGCCCCATATACTCGCTGAATCGTGTTCTAGTGGGGGGACGAATTCTCCGTTCAATGATGGAACATTTGGCAACGAATCGGCGTTATCATTATTGTTGCCTGCCACATTTTTTAAAGCGGGAGCAATAAATCGTCAATGTTGAAGAAAATATATATTGCTCTGTTGTCTATATAGTGCAGGAGTGTCGTAGCCGCGCGACTTTATCGCGCCTGCGAACGACACCACAAGCCAACCCTGCGCGATAAAATCGCGCAACTATGCATAAAGAAGCAAGCTGCTTGTGATTTGTCAAGTCCCAGTTTGTGGCAGGATGACCGACGTTGGACCAATTATAACGTATACTGATAAAGAATGATATCTGCGGCCTGTTCTTTGAAGGGGCCAGCTATTGTGTAGATAATTGCCATGATCAAGAGGTTTATAGAAAGACAAATAGAGTCGCCCGATCTTCCAGATGCTGCAATCAAATTGTTACGGCTTGTGAACCGGTATATGACGGCACCAGATGTCGAACTGGTTCACAAGGCGCTGCATCTCTGCCTGGAAACGTGCCGCGATGTACCCGGCTTGCGACCAATACCACCTCTGGAACATGCACTTGCCGTAGCGACTATTTTAGCTCAGATGCATATTGACGCCATCGGAGTCTCCTCCGGTCTGGTGTTTGAAGCTCTAGATGCCAATCTGCTCTCGTTGGAACGGATCGAGGATGTGTTGGGATATACTACGGCGCGTGTTGTCGGTAGCATGGAACGCTTGAATATTCTGGAGCGTAAAAAGCAGAATATTGCCGATACGGGGGCCAGCATTCCCGCCGTCTCGCTTGATAAGAAGCCACGCATCCGTGAAGCCTTGCGCCGCCAGCAATCGGAAACGGTGCGCAAGATGTTTGTGGCGATGGCGGAAGATCCGCGCGTGGTGCTGCTCAAACTGGCGTATCGCCTGCATGCGATGCGCCGGATGTGTCATCCTCGCTATGCCGGAGACCGTCAGGAGATGCTGACGATGGCTCAGGAGACGCGCGAGATCTATGCGCCGCTGGCCGGACGCCTGGGTATCTCCCGTGTCGAAAGTGAATTGGAAGATTTAGCCTTTCAAATCCTGGAGCCGGATTGCTGTGCGTGGGTGCGCAACCTGATTGAGATGGAAAGCAAGCAGTGGCGCTCCTATGTTGAGCGTGTCTGCGCCATCTTGCGCAAAGAGATGGAGAAGCTGGGCGTGAAAGCGGAGATCTCTGGCCGCGTCAAGCATCTCTACAGCTTCTACAAGAAGCTGGTCCGCAATGCGGATGATGTCGAAGGTTTGGAGGCGCTCAAGAAAGCTGCTGATATCAGCCAGATTCACGACCTGATCGCCTTCCGCATCCTGGTGGATTCGACTCCCGATTGTTATATCGCGCTGGGACATGTGCATAGCCTGTGGCGACCGAAAGAGGGACGTATCAAGGACTTTATCGCCAATCCCAAGCCCAACGGCTATCAGGCGCTGCACACGACGGTCTTCTGCCTGGATGATCAACTGGTTGAGATTCAGATCCGTACGCACACCATGCATGAAATGGCTGAGTATGGTGTGGCGATGCACTGGTACTATAAAGATGTCGGCGACAACGCCTCCGCTTCGGCCCGAGAGCTGCAAACCTGGCTGCGACAACTGACCGAGTGGCAGCATGAGATTCGCACCTCGAATACTAGCGATACGGATTTCGTCGAGGCGGTCAAGGACGATCTCTTCGAGGAGCAGATCTTTGTCTTTACGCCCAAAGGCGAGGTCAAAGATTTGCCGGTCGGTTCTACTCCACTCGATTTTGCCTATCGCATTCATAGCAAGATCGGCGATAGTTGTGCTGGCGCACGCATCATAACTCAGGTGGGTAGCGGCGATGGCGACCGACTGGTCTCGCGCATGGTGCCGCTGGATTACGAACTCAAGAGCGGCGAGATCATCGATATCCTCACGAGCCGCTCGGCCCATCCAACTCGCGACTGGCTCAATTTCGCGCGTACGGCGGCGGCCCGCAACAAGATTCGGCGCTACCTCAAATTTCATGAGCGCGATATCAACATTCAAATAGGCCGTGAGCGCCTCGACCGTGAACTCAAGTCTGCTGGACGTAGCTTTGAGGCCATTAGCGAAGATGTGGAGCGCTGGCTCTGTGGCGACGGTAATGAGTTCCATGCGAGCACGTTTGAAGATCTGCTGGCTGCCATCGGTTCAGATGATGTTCGTCCACGCGCCGTCGTTGTCAAGCTCAACGAATACTGGCAGTTGCGTGAGGGGAAAGATACCCGCGATGAGAGTTTAGCACAAATACCGTTGAGTACAACGGCGAAAATCCCTGCTGTAGCTCAATTGCAGGTGGCCGGTGTGAACGGCCTCTTGACGCGCCTGGCAAATTGCTGCTGCCCGCTGCCCGGCGACGAGATCGTAGGCTATGTCAGTCGCGGAAAAGGCGTGATTGTTCACCGTCTGGATTGCCAGCATATCGCGCTGTATCGCAAACAGGATCGTGAGCGCCTGATCAGCGTGAGCTGGACGGGGATGAGTCAGACTTCTTATCTGGCCCCCATCGTGATTACCGCACGGGATCGGCAAGGGCTGTTGCGCGACATCGCCGCCGTCACCTCTGAACTGGGCATCAACGTCGTTTCGGTCAACACCCCCTTCCGCAGCGGCGAGCAGGCGGTTATTGCAGCCACCCTGGAGATCAGCGATCTTTCACAACTCCAGCGTGCCTGCGCACGTATCGAACGTGTCAAAGATGTGTTCCAGGTTACCCGCGATCTGGGAAAGCGCAAATAAAAGAGAAGATAGAGAGTCAGTGGTGTAGCGACCTCGCTACACCACTGACTCTCTATCTTCGGCACAACCTTCTCTTTGAGACCTCACTGGTTTGATCGTACTCATACTGTTCTTTTGCACTTTGAGAAAAGAAATGTTATAATTATGATACCACCAGTGATTTATGACACTTCATGCCGGATCAAAATATACGTA
>JAICIM010000185.1 GCA_025928885.1 Ktedonobacteraceae bacterium
GTTCAAAGAGATCGGTGCTGTAGGTGAAGCGGCAAATCAGGCCCTCTGGCGCGGCATGCAGTTGCAGCGCCAGATCAAACTCGGCGGTATCGAGGCCGCCCTCCACCGGTTGCAACGTCCATCCGGCAGGCAGAGATGGCAGTTCCCAGGGCAGGTGGAGCACGACCTGGAAGAGGGGGGTAGTGTTGAGTGAACCGGCGGGACGCACCGCTTTGAGCAGCGTATCAAAAGGCAGCATCTCGTGTTCGAGCGAGACGGTGAGCAGATCACGCGCACGGGTCATCAGCTCAAGGAAGGCGGGATCGCCCTCAAGGTTGGGTCGCAAGACCAGCGTGTTGTCGCAGGGACCGAGCAGTTCTCGACTTTCGGGTGTGCGACGTGCAGGGACGAGCGCACCCAGGAGTAGATCGTGCTGGTTGGTGTAGCGAGCAAGCAGCGTGGCGAAGGCGGCCAGGAGGGTAGCATGCAGGTCAACCTGTTGCTGCTGGCTCAATACGCGTAAGTCCTGGATGAGCGAGGCGGGCAGCACCGTTTCGACGGTAGCGCCGCGCCAGCTTGTAGTGGCGGGCCGAGGGCGATCCGTAGGCAGGGGCAGGACGGAGGGAGCATCTGCGATTTGCTGCTGCCAGTAGGTTAGATGCTCGGCAAGGGCCTCCTCCGTCAGCGCCTGCTCTTGCGATTTGATGAAATCGGCGTATTGGCTGGAAACGGATGAGAGCGCCGTCCCCTCATACAGCGTTGCCAGTTCGCGTACCAGCAGGGCCACTGTCCAATCGTCGGCGATCAGTCGATGCAGCGTCAATTGCAGGAGCGAGTGGGTGCCGGAAAGCTGGAAGAGGCTAGCACGCAACAGCGGCCCCTGCTCGGTATCAAAGGGAGCAAGCGCCTGTTCGTGGGTCAGACGCTGAAGCTGAGCCTGTTGCTGCTCCTCTGAGATGTTTTGGAGGGAATGGACAGCCAGGGAAACCGGTTGCTGGGGTGCGATAACCTGGACAAGTTTCCCGGCATCCAGGCGAAATGTCGTGCGTAACAGTTCGTGGCGCTGGATCAGTTGATGCAGGCTGTTTTGCAGGGTGGTGTTATTGAGGTTGCGATGGATATGGACCGTGGCCGAAAGCGTATTGATGGTGCTTTCTGCATGGAATTGATTGAGAATCCAGAGTCCTTCTTGATAAGAGGATGCAGGAATGATTTTTATGTTTTCGCCTGCATGCAAATCATGCGTAATAAGGGATGACATAACAGAGAATCCTTTCGTCCATCTCTCTTCCCAATGCATCGCCTGATCGGATCACAGCAAGTAAATTTTCCATAGTTTTTATCTGCTTTTATGACAGCATGTAATTGACATAGAGTTTGTAGCATTGTACAAACGAGCGAAATCTGTTGGCGATGAGATACCATGCATAAAGAATGGCCGCGAACCGAACAGTGTCGGAAAGAAAGATTGAAAATAAGAGTAAGTATTTACATGTGCATCATTATTTTGTGTAATGTTGTTTCAGCCTGATAAAATGTCTTTTGCGCGGTTGCGTGTTTTCCTCTCCATTCCCACCAATGGGAGGACACTCAACGACGGTGCGAGGCTATTGCATAGCTATTTTGCCACGGTCGTGTTGATATGTGGTGCATAGAGTGGTAGCAAAACGATTGATTGTTAAGCTCCGGGATGTTGATGTGTTCACCAGGCGGGCAGAAAAGGAAACTGGGAAGAAATCAGGGGCAAACCTTGTTGGCTCGGCAGCGGCTGGCGTGGTCGTGGCAGCATTTATAGCTGCCCCGCGTCGCTCTTTCCATACGGTGGCCTTCTGCTGGGGTTGGCGCTTCTGTTTAGCATGACGCAAAAGGCGTTAAGAGAGATGTAAATTATAGATATATGGGAAGGATAGGTGAAGCTATCCTTCCGATTTCGATCCAAGAGGTTGATTGATCTCCCAGAGATTGCCTTCGGGATCGACAAAGTGCGCCGTGCGTAACCCCCAACGCTGGTCGGTTGGCGGTTTGACAAACGTGACGCCCTTGCCTTTGAGTTCCTCGTAAGCGGCATCGACATCTGCTACACCAGCTGCCAGAAGCCCGCGTGGTCCTCTCTCGCTTTTGAGAGAATTTCCTGGTGTCCCTACCAGGTCTGCGGCTCCTTCCGGTGAGAGCAAGATCAAGTACAGTCCCTCTTGCAGAAGAAAATTGGCGGATTGAGCATCGCTCCCTTGATACGCAAGTTTGAACGTATCCCGATAAAACGCTGTACATGTGGCCAGGTCGTGGACGAACAAGACGATCGCTTCAATTTTGTGAATCATGGTTTCCCTCTTCTTTCTTTATCGAGTCATGCACCTCTCCGCCCGTTCAAGGCGGAGCGTGTTGGTGTTCGACAAGGAGTAGTATAACCCACGATGTGGGACAAAACTTCTTGCATCTTGCTCTTCCTCACCCGCAGTCAACTACTTTAGCTGGTGGCGCTGGTATAGCGACGCAGGCCCGCATGCCACACCAGATGAACGAGCACCAGAAAACCCGCGCTCAAAAGCATTCCTGTCAACATGCGCAGCGGGTTGAGGCCAGCTATGAATGCTGATTGTAGTGTGAGGCTGCTAGATGGTAATAGGGAGCAAGTGGAAGAGACAAAACTCTCCATTTATTCTTGAGACTTTCTATAGCGACTTCTGAGAGTATTATGGGGATAGATTCGTTTGTAGCTGTTGAGCGATGGGCAAAATTGTACATGGCCGGAACAATGCCTGTGTTATAGTGGGAAGTGTTGGGCATCTTTCTTGAAGAGCTAATGAGAAATATAAGTAAAGGAAAGAAAAAAGATGGGTTACGAGATATTAGAGCAGACATGTAATCAGGTGCAGGCAGCCATCGTTCAGTTTATCCAGGGGGAGCCAGACGAGTATAAAGCGTGCTGGTCGCAGAGCGAAGATGTGACGATTATGGGGGCATGGGGTGCGTATGAGCGAGGATGGCAGGAGGTCGGGCCACGCCTGGATTGGGCGGCGGCTCGCTTTGCTGGAGGCAGGGTGAGCTTTGAGCCGGTCGCGCTCGGGGAGAGTGGGGATGGAGCGTATAGCATCTGGCTGGAGAAGAATATGTCCCGACTGGTCGGGCAGCAGGAGGCACAACCATTTGTGTTGCGGGTGACGCATCTCTATCGGCGCGAGGCGGGAAGGTGGAAGGTGATCCATCGACATGCGGACCCCATCATCGACAAGATCGAGGCGGTAACGATCTTGCCCCAGGAGGAGTAGCCGGTTCCTCTCCAGAGCAATGAGTTGTCACATCAACAGGCGCTCGCAGGGTGGCACAGGCGAGCAAGGGCTTTTACATTTCAACCTGGGAAAAAGAATGCTCATTGTTTCCCAGGTTGAAATGTAAAAGTCCTTGCTCGTTTGACTACGACACAGGGAAATCGCCGCTGCACTCGATTAGTTCAGGATCTCGACAGCGCTGACAGGTACCCAGGCTTGACGATGATTGTAGTTGATCTCGTACCATTGTGGAACGGTCTTGTCTCCCGGCACGCTATACGCCGAGGCAAAGATCGCTCCATCGGGCGCATCGCCAATGTGATAATCGAGCGTTTTGGTATTGGTTTTGGGGCTGCCCGAGATGGGTATCGGTTTGCCATCCGCGCTGTGCAGCTTCACCGCCATTCCCTTCCCCTCGCTGGCAGCTCCTACTGGAACCGCGAGCCATGCCAGTCGAGCATGCATAAACTGGTCCGCTGACTTGTTGCGTGCATTGAGCGACTCGCCGTACCAGATGTGATACATCATGATGCCGAAGCCGTTCTCGTCCGGTTTTTTGTCGAGGTAATAATAGCTGGTGGCAGCTTCGACGCTGTTTGTTTCATCGGTGGTATCGTTGCTGTTGCCCGCCTGTGGGATCAGGTTGCGCGAATCGATTTTGGGACTGTTGTACAGGTAGAAGAAATTACTGATGTCAGAAGGGGCATCGGCGGCAAGATGCACTGTAAGGATATTTTTGTCCACTGGCCTCTGCGGATAAGCCACCCCTTGTTGGTGAATCAGGTTGAGGTAATAATCCCACTGCCAGTACTGCCCCGGATCAACGTGATTGGGGATGCTATCTAGCGTGGGAGACTGGACGGTGCCGTGTGCGACGATGTGATCGTGATCGAGTTGAATATGATATTTTTGCGCCAGATATGCCGTCAATTGTGCGGATGCCCGATAGGTGGCGCTGGAGTACCAGATGTACCCCGAGGTTGCGTATCCTTCGTGTTCGATACCGATGGAATGCTGGTTGTACCAGAGATTGGCGGCATGAAAGGCGACATCGTGATCGTGAATCGTCTGGTAGACGGTGCCATCGCTGCCAACGATATAGTGCGCGGCTGCGGTGCTTTTTGTATCCAGAAACGCCGAGAGGGCGCGTGCCACATTGCCCTCGATGTCGTGAATGACAACCTGGGTGATATCCAGATCCTTTGGTCGCTCGGCTGGCAAGTAGTTGCAGGGGGCATTGGTGCCGGGAACCTTGACGCAATCGTGCTCATCGGGATTGAGGATACAATCCACGGCTCCTGGAAAGTCTACCTTGTTGTCCAGCGTGCAGCCAGCGTGCATCTTCGCTAGAGTGGGCAGTTCGTTCTCAGTTAATGGCTGTGTATTGGCCGGTTGGGCCGCAAGCTCGATTGTTTCGCCTGATGGTGCCTGGATCTTGAAGCCGTTGTGGAGCGCTTTGTAGATCGTTGTGACGTAGAGATTGAGCACGTAGCGATATCGAGCGCCGAAGTAGAGGGCGACTGCCCCGCGCCAGCCATCCAACGAGGTGGGGAGCGTTTTTGTAGGTGAAAGTTGGAGTGCATTATCTTTCAACAGCACTGCCCCGGCGCGAATGTTGGTTGCCGCATCCGTCTTG
Organism: Ktedonobacteraceae bacterium; assembly: GCA_025928885.1. Classification (GTDB taxonomy): domain Bacteria; phylum Chloroflexota; class Ktedonobacteria; order Ktedonobacterales; family Ktedonobacteraceae; genus JAICIM01. The sequence goes on from JAICIM010000185.1 coordinate 4,885, forward strand.
ATTTGCAACGGCGTGACGCCCAGCTCTTTTGCGGCCCGGCTCATGGGATCGGGAAGCTTTTTACTCTGGACGACATTCATGATGCCATAGGCTCCCGGCCCGCCTGTATAGCCCCCGGTCCGCATATCAAAGCGTGTTTCGCTATAGGCCACCGCTTTTAAGAGGGCGAGTGGAACGTGCGATTCGTTCGCGGCCTGCTCTAACGCTGTTTCCAGCGGGGTAAGTTGCCGGATGGTATATGTGATAAGCTGAAAGACACCGACACTGGCGAGGGCGAGAAGCACGAGAAGAAGCGTTCCATAGAAGAGCAGTCTTTTTTTGTGCATACCGAAAGATGTTTCCCCTCAATAAGATTATGTAAGTAATTTCGTCACTCTTTTCCCAGTTATAAAAGAATCAGAGATGTTGTATATGCTATGTCTGTAGTGATGTATTTAAGTATACTGATAAAAAGAGAAACTGCAAGGTTATTTTGCACACAAATGGGATCTTGCGGCAGAGAGCCGTAACATGCTATACTCTCAGGAGAAAGAATTGCCCGCTGAATTTTCTTCCTCCCCTTCCAATATGACAAGATACACCTGTTCGATCTGTTCCCTCAATATAATATCCGCACCTCTTATATCCTGGCTATCCTCCCTCAGCATGTCTGCTGACAGAGCTGGAGCGCATTGAGCGCGAGAACATTTATCAGAGAGAGGTCTTCTTTCTCGAACATCCTGGCTTCTGTCAGCCCACCGAGGTCAGAAAAATCACATTTGAGGAAGCGCTCCTTTTTGAGAATATCCATGCAGACATCTACACTGCCCGGGGCTATCATTTGATAAAAGTACCACCCGCAGCCCTTCTGCAACGGGTCGATCTGGTTGAGGAGATGCTGAAGACGCTGTGAGAGGAGGAAAGTTGTCGCCATAGTTCAGCATGTTCTCGTGTAGAGAAAATGGAATAAGACGTTTATCGTTGTTTGTTTCTGCTTTTGATGAAGCAACGAACACAACGATTAGAGGGAGAAAGCTATGGTTTCCAACCCCTTTCAGATCCATGTAGCTGATGCAGTATTGAGCGATCTTCAGCAGAGATTAGCGCAAACACGCTGGCCCGACGCGCTTCCTGATACAGGATGGAGCTATGGGACGAACGCAGCCTATTTGCAGGAGTTGGTGAAATACTGGCGGGAGCTATATGATTGGCGGACTCAGGAACGGTTCCTTAATACATTTCCACAATTTGAAACCGAGATTGGAGACATACACCTGCACTTCCTCTATGTGAAAGGGACAGGAACCTCTGCTCTCCCCCTTTTGATCTCGCATGGTTGGCCCGGTTCTTTTTTCGAGATGCATAAAATTATTGGCCCGCTCACCGATCCCGCCCGCTATGGTGGAGACGCGGCAGATGGCTTTGTTGTGGTTGTTCCCTCGCTCCCTGGCTTTGGGTTTTCCGGCCCTACGCATCAGCAGGGAATCACGACAACGCGGATCGCCGCAGTATTTAGAGCGCTGATGCGTGATCTGGGTTATGAGCGTTTCGCGGCCCAGGGTGGCGATTGGGGAAGTTATATTACGTCGGCATTAGGCCGGGATTATCCAGAGAACCTCGTGGGTATTCACTTGAACATGTTGCCCTCGCGTGCGGTGACGGCTCTGGAAGCGACGAATGAGGAAGAGAGGCTCTGGAAGGAGCGGCGAAGCCAGTGGGATGCAGAAGAAACCGGCTATAGCCATATTCAAGGGACGCGTCCGCAGAGCCTGGCCTATGGGTAGGCTTTCTTCGTTTGAAGGGGAGAGAAGGTCCGAGAGGAATTGCAAACAAAAGCAGGTGCGCAGAGATAGTTCTGCGCACCTGCTTTATTTATAGTTTATGCGTTAAGGGAAGTTTGAAGCGTAGTTAGTGATTTGTTGCCTGACCAATCACCTCCTCAGAGACTTCCCAGAGATGCTTGCGTATAGTCATATCATGGGGAATGTCTGAGGTCGTTTCTCACTAATCGATGTCAATACCTGTTACAACGTTTATGGGATTCTGTGAACGGTCAACGCATCCATTGGAGCCGAAAAACACGCTTTCATTATGATTTGCTTCAAGGACAGCACCATGACCGTTATATACACATGCATAGGTGACATTATAGATTGTGACAGGAACTATCCCTACACCCGCGAAACAATCTTTATTTGTATTATTGTCCGATATGATAATTAAGTCGGGCGCGTTACTGCAATCGACACGAGTAGGAAGGTCGGAGGGAAGCGCTGCTTTTGCTGAATGCTGGCTTGAAGTGGTTGCTGCATAAGTAGGGGTAGAGGTGATTCCGCCGAAGATTGCTCCCAGCATGAGCAGGAAGGTAAGTATTAAGGTGACACGAATAGCAGGGGACTTCATACGATTTTTTCTCCTTTTGATCGGGTAAACGGCTATAGATCATCAATGTGATACTGTTGATAAACTTTGCTCCGACTTCTCAGCCCTGGTGCAGCTTTGCCTCTCAGGAAAAATCAACCATAGAAGCTGTGACAATATTGGTCAACAGCATTAATGGATGACCATGCAGGCACATTTTGCCCAACCATTGTACAAATGTTTTCAATGTTGAATACTCATGATGTATCAAGCGCTTATAGGGTTTCCTGCGTTAATTTTAGTATTTGATACAAGCTTGTGTATCCAGGTCAAAGTATATCATTGTGTATTGACATTACACAAGATGCAACACCCTTTTCTAGGAGAAAAGTCTCAATTTCACCGATATCTTATAGCACTTGCTGATCCTTTTTATAATGTGCTGAACACATTGTGGAAGGAGTTCACGAGGTATCTTTATCAACTGATAGTCTGAAGAGGTATAGGTTGCTGCGTGGATCTTTTCAAGGAGGAGAGACTCTGCAAACGTAATGTTTCTTACCGCTGTAAACTGGCAGAAGAGACGTTGAAGGCCGTATCGAGACGCTCTTCAATCTGGTGGCTGCCGAGAGGTTGACGGCTGAAACGGAAGGTGTTCCTGCCACAAACAAGCCACTGAAACCGTTTCAGGCAACAACGGCAGGCGCAGACCTCTTTGAGCGCATCTCTTAGGGTTCAATAGCGACGGAGGGCGGGAAGAGGCCCCGTCAACAGACAATGGCTGATAGCCGAATGCTTGCTCATTGGGTGGAAAAGGTGATACGCTTGCTCTGGTGAGTTCAGCAATTTAGTGAGGAATGGCAAGTTATGGCTCTTCAACCGCAAATCATCCGCGCCGCCGTGGTGCAGGCAGCCCCTATCGCCTTCGATCGAGAGCGCACACTCGAAAAGGTGCGTGCGCTGACGGCAGATGCCGCGAACCAGCAGGCGCAGCTTGTTGTCTTTCCAGAAGCGTTTATCGCAGGCTATCCGCGCGGCCTCTCCTTTGGTGCTGTGGTTGGCGACCGCTCCGCCGAAGGACGCGAACAATATCGCTGCTATTGGGAGAGCGCCGTGGATATCCCCGGCCCGGCAACAGAAACGCTCGGGCAGATCGCGGCACAAAACCGCGTCTATCTGGTGATCGGCATCATTGAACGCGACGGCGGCACCCTCTATTGTACCGTTGCCTTCTTCGCTCCTGATGGAGCATATCTGGGGAAGCACCGCAAGCTCATGCCGACCGCATCAGAGCGGCTCATCTGGGGCTTTGGCGATGGCTCGACGCTGCCTGTATTCGATACACCCATCGGCAAACTCGGCGCGGTCATCTGCTGGGAGAACTATATGCCCCTCTTGCGCATGACCATGTATGCAAAGGGCATCCAGCTCTACTGTGCGCCAACGGCAGACGGGCGCGATGGCTGGCTTGCCTCTATGCAGCATATCGCGCTGGAGGGCCGCTGTTTTGTGCTGTCCTGCAACCAGTTTGCCCGCCGCTCCGACTATCCCACCGACTACTCCACCACATTTGGTGATGCGCCCGAGACCATCCTTTCGCGCGGCGGCAGTTGTATCATCGACCCTCTAGGAAACATCCTGGTTGGCCCGGACTACACCGGCGAGGGCATTTTGACGGCGAACCTCGATCTGGGAGATATCGCCCGAGGCAAGTACGATTTTGATGTCGTCGGCCACTATGCGCGACCGGACGTATTTCGCCTCCATGTAATGGAGCAATCCCGCTCAGCCGTCGTTGGAGCGAGCGATGCAATCCCCACCAAAGAGCCGTGAGGGTTGTATATGCATGTTTCGCTCCACTTGCTTTGGGTCGCTCTGGTCCAGTCGTCGCCGCGCGACTGGATTGTCGTTACTGGCCCTGTTTTTCGGGTTTGCGTGCTCGAACGAAGGCGCTGATAAAGCGACCATCGACCGAGGTGCGTTCCTCTGGCGAAAGGGCTGCCACTGAGCTACTCGCGCCGCTGCTGGCGACATCATCGAGCGTATAGCGTCGCGTCACCTCAATCTCGATATCGACAAAACCGGCATCTTGTAATAACGAGCGATAGATGTCTTCTTCAAGCGCTCCCGCGACACACCCGGCCCACGATTCCATATCGCGGCGCAAGACTGGCGGCAGTTCTCCCTGCACGACAATATCCGAAACGGCAAAGCGCCCGCCAGGAGTCAGGACGCGATAGGCTTCCCGCAACACCTGTCCCTTGTCTGCCGAGAGGTTAATCACGCAGTTGGAGATCACCACATCAACGCTGTTCTCAGGTAACGGGATAGCCTCGATAATGCCTTTCAAAAATTGGACATTCTCGATCCCGGCCTCCGTCCGGTTCCGCTCGGCAAGCTCCAGCATGGGATCGGTCATATCCAGGCCATAGGCAAAGCCCGTTGGTCCGACCCGTTTGGCTGAAAGCAAGACATCAATGCCACCGCCGCTGCCCAGATCGAGAACTTTCTCGCCCGGTTTCAGCTCAGCAAGTGCGGTCGGGTTGCCACAGCCAAGCGAGGCCAGCGCCGCTGCAACCGGGATCTCGCCCAGTTCCATCTTTGTGTAGAGGTCGGACGTAATCGGATTGCCCTGACTGGCATCAGAAGAGCAGCAGCTTGACGCACAACAGGATGACGACTCCTGAGCTACTGGTTGCGTCTTGACCTCTTCGGATGGCCCACAACAACTCGCTTCACAGCACGACGCCTCGCTGGTTGATGGGGTTCCAAGTACCTGTAAAGCTGTTCGCGCATACCGAGCGCTCACTTCTTGCCGCAATTGTTCATCGCTTTGGGGAATGGATTTCATTATATGCTCGTTCCTTTCGATTGTTGAGTACGAGAAGAGCCGTGCGCCCCTCTCGATTGCCTTCGCTAAGAGAGACGGAGGTTGGCGAAAAAGGACGCACTGGCTGGCTGGTGTCTGCTTCACAACCAGAGACACAACAGGTGCAGCGTGACTGATAGTTCAGAATATGTCCACGACGATCCAACTCAAAATGGCAACAGGCCAGGAGCGCTTGCTTGAGCTTTTCTCGCGCCCGCTGGACCCGCGATTTAGCTCCAGACAATGAGAGGCCCAGACGCTCTGCCATCTCTTTCTGTGTGAGGCCCTGATACTCGGTGAGGATGAGTGCCTGCCGATCCAACTCAGGAAGCGCCAGGACCATTGCTCGAACGGAAGGAAGCAGCTCGCTCACGATATCGTCGTCGGGCAGCTCCTCTGGCAGATCAAGCGCCTCTTCGGCATCCAATGAGGTTGTAAGATGGCGGTGGCTGCGATAGTGATCGATGATCAGGTTGCGTGCAATCTGGTAGATCCAACCCTCCAGATGGCGGGCATCTTTCAGGCTGTTGTTATGCTGGTGGATTTTGAGAAACACATCCTGTAACAGGTCCTCTGCTGTGCCGTCATCAGAAACGCGGCGGCGAATAAACTGGTACAGTGGGACGTGAAACGCTTCCCATGTCTGCTCAATGGTGGTACTCATGACTCTTGCTACATCCTTTCTGCATACTGAAAGAGATGACGGAGAGACGACCAAAAGGACGCACGGTACATCCTATGCCTCACAACGAAGCCATGAAGAGATACTCGACGATCACTACATCTCTCCACACGCCATCGAGTTGTCCGTGTTTCTCATAAACGCCCACTTCGCGAAAACCAAGCCTTTGCATGAGCTGACGGCTGGCCGTATTCTCCACAAAAATACGCGATACCAA